>JBIKRP010000103.1:0-6580 GCA_044349145.1 Flavobacterium sp. | reverse complement strand
CAAAAAAAATGTTAATTAAAAAAAAAACGAGACTTAATTTACAAAATCACTAGCCTTGTTTAGGGCTTCCGTAATTCCTGCAATATTTTTGCCTCCGGCAGTAGCAAAGAAAGGTTGACCACCGCCTCCTCCTTGAATGTATTTACCCAATTCTCGAACTACATTTCCTGCATTTAGATTTTTCTCGGCAACCAACTCTTTCGAAATATAGCATGTCAACATTGGCTTACCTTCATCGGCGGTAGCAAAAACAAGAAATATATTTTTGGCGGTATTGCCGATTTCGTATGCCAGGTCTTTGGCGCTATTGGCGTCGATGTCCACCAATTTTGCTAAAAATTGAACACCATTTACATTTTGCAATTGTGGCACCAACTCTGAAGTTAAATTTTTGACTTTATCTTTAGTTAAGGCCTCTATTTGCTTGCTCAGCCTCGCATTGTCTTCTTGTAAAGAAATCACTGCTTTGATGGTGTCTTGCGGATTCTTTAGCAGTTCTGACAATTCATGCAACACCTGCTCTTGACTTTTATAGTAATCTTTAACTCCTTGATTCGTAATGGCCTCAATTCTTCGGATTCCAGCGGCAACAGCGCCTTCACTTTTAATTTTGAACTGCCAAATCTCACCCGTGTTTTTCACATGCGTTCCTCCGCACAACTCCATACTATCGCCAAATTTAATCGCGCGGACTGAATCACCATATTTCTCTCCAAACAAAGCCATTGCTCCTTCTTGAATCGCTTGTTGAAATGGAATATTTCTGCGTTCTATTAAAGGTAATTGTTCTTGAATTCGCGCATTGACAAAATCTTCCACTTGTTGTAATTCAGCATCGGTAACTTTAGTAAAATGCGAAAAGTCGAAACGCAAATAATTCGGAGAGACCAAAGATCCTTTTTGCTCGACGTGCGTTCCTAAAATAGAGCGCAATGCTTGATGCAATAAATGGGTCGCCGTATGATTGCTTTGGGAATGATCTCTTAGCTCTTTGTTGAATTTAGCGACAAAACCTCCCGTCAAATTCTCCGGCAATTGCTTAGCAAAGTGTAAGATTAAGTTGTTTTCTTTTTTAGTATCGATGATGTCAATAATCTCATTGGCAGAAGTCAATACGCCTCGATCTCCCACTTGTCCACCGCCTTCTGGATAAAATGGCGTGGCATCGAGAACGATTTGATATAAAACACCGTCTTTCTTGCTATCAATTTTCCGGATGCGGGTGATTTTTACTTCGTTTTCCAATTGATCGTAACCTACGAAAGTTTCCACATTTCCTGGAATCAAAACAGTCCAATCTTCGGTAGAAACTTCAGAAGCAGCGCGAGACCGTGTTTTTTGCTCCAACATCGATTTGTCGAATTCCGCTTCGTTAAATGACATGCCTTTTTCTTTCAAAATCAAAGCGGTCAAGTCTTTTGGAAATCCGAAAGTATCGTACAATTCAAAAGCTTTTACACCGGACACTTCATTGCCTTTGGTTTGAGCTACCACATTGTCTAGCAACTGCAAACCTTGGTCTAACGTGCGTAGAAACGAAGCTTCTTCTTCTTTGATGACGTTCGTAACCAAATTTTGTTGTGATTTGATTTCAGGGAAAAATTCACCCATTTGATCCGCCAAAACCGCAACCAATTTGTTGATGAAAGGTTCTTTGGTATTTAGGAATGTAAATCCATATCGAATGGCGCGACGCAAAATTCTGCGAATCACATAACCAGCTCCAGTATTAGAAGGCAATTGTCCGTCGGCAATGGCAAACGCAACAGCGCGAACATGATCGACCACCACGCGAATGGCGATATTTATTTTTTCTTCGTCTGCAGTTGGGTTCTGTGAAACGTATTTTGTTCTGGTAATTTCTTCTACTTTTTGAATCAGCGGCGTAAAAACATCCGAATCATAATTGGATGATTTCTTTTGAATAATGCGCACCAATCTTTCGAAACCCATTCCGGTATCGACGTGCTTTTGAGGAAGTGGTTCAAGGCTTCCGTCTTTCAATCGGTTGAACATCATAAAAACATTGTTCCAGATCTCAATTACGTCTGGATGGTCTTTGTTGACCAATGTTTCTCCGGGAATTGCTGCTCTTTCTTCATCGCTTCTTCCGTCAAAGTGAATCTCGGTGCACGGGCCACATGGACCTTGTTCACCCATTTCCCAAAAATTATCTTTCTTGTTTCCAAAAACAATGTGATCAGACGGAACCAATTTTTCCCAACAAGCTAATGCCTCGATAGATCGGGGAATCCCTTCTTTTTCATCTCCTTCGAAAACAGTTACGTACAATCTATCTTTTGGTAATTTGTATACTTCAGTCAATAATTCCCAACTCCATGTGATGGCTTCTTTCTTGAAGTAATCTCCAAATGACCAGTTTCCTAACATTTCGAACATGGTGTGGTGATATGTATCAAAACCTACATCTTCCAAATCGTTGTGTTTTCCAGAAACACGAAGACATTTTTGCGTATCTGCGATGCGTTGACTTTTGGGTGTTCCGTTGCCTAAGAAAAATTCCTTAAACTGAGCCATTCCTGAATTGTTGAACATTAAGGTTGGATCGTCTTTGAGTACAATTGGCGCAGAGGGAACAATCAAATGTCCTTTGCTTTGGAAAAAATCGAGAAACTGTTTTCTAATGTCTTGTGAGGTCATTGTATCGTGTAATCGTTTATGTTTTGATTTGTTGAATCGTTAAATTGTTGAATCGTTAAATCGTTAATTTGTTGAATCGTTAATTTGTTGAATCGTTGAATCGTTATATGATCTTTCGGTTAAACGATTGAACGGTTTCCCGATTAAACAGTTGCTGAATCGTTGATTTGTTGAATCGTTGAATCGTTATATGATCTTTCGGTTAAACGATTGAACGGTTTCCCGACTAAACATTTCTTCAATTTGCCAATTCTTTTTTGAATTCCATCGATGAAACAGCAACTTGTTTATACGACGAAACTCTGCCCCGGATGGAAGCGGCATCCTTTTGCGCCGTCGTTCGGCGGAAAAGATATAGCGCACAGCCGGATTAGGCCCTAATTATTTTTATTATTTAAAAAAAGAGTCAAACCAAGAAACATTTCTTAAATTTGTTCGACTAACCCTTTTCTGAGGTGCAAAAATAGGATTTTTTAAAACATGGCGAAGGTAAAATATTATTACGATTCCGAAAATTTAGCGTACCGAAAAATTAAGACCAAGAAGCGAACAAAATTTGCGTATGTGGCTTTGTTTTTGGTTGCCTCGGCGCTTTTCGGATTTTTGAGTTTTGTTGTTTTGTTGAATACGCCCTTTTTTGAGACTCCTAAAGACCGTTTGTTGACCCGTGAAATTGAAAACTTCAAATTGCAATACGCCATTTTGAATAGAAAAATGGATCAAATTGATGAAGTATTGGAGCACATTCAAGATCGAGACAATAACATTTATCGCGTATACTTTAATACTTCGGCGATTCCCGACGAGCAGCGAAAAGCAGGCTTTGGTGGCGTGAATAGATATGCAGAATTGGAGGGTTATAACAATTCGGATTTGGTGGTCAACACCTCAAAACGTGTAGATGTGATATCAAAACAATTGGCAATTCAATCGAGATCATTGGATGAAATTCTTAAATTAGCCAAAGAAAAAAATAAATTATTGTCGGCAATTCCAGCGATTCAACCCGTTCGAAATGAAAACTTGAAACAAATTGCTTCCGGTTTTGGATATCGGTCGGATCCGTTTACTAAAGTGCGTAAATTTCACGAAGGCATGGACTTTTCAGCGCGCACTGGAACACCCATTTACGCTACGGGAGACGGCGTTATTGCTAGAGCAGACAACAGCGCTTCTGGTTATGGAAATCATATCGTGATTCGACATGGTTTTGGTTACGAAACGCTTTATGGGCATTTGAGCAAATACAATTGCAGACTGGGACAAACCGTCAAAAGAGGCGATGTTATTGGTTATGTAGGAAGTACAGGACGTTCAGAAGCACCACATTTACATTATGAAGTACACAAAGGCGGAGAGGTCGTCAATCCGCTCAATTTTTATTACGGCAATATCTCGGCAGCGGAATACGTTGTCATTACGAAGTTAGCAAATCAAGAAAATCAATCTTTAGACTAATGCAATTAAATTTATCTCCAGACAAACGGTATTACAGCATTGGCGAATTGGCCAAGGCTTTTGATGTCAACGCTTCCTTACTTCGTTTTTGGGACAAGGAATTTGACATCCTCAAACCGAGAAAAAACGCGAAAGGCAATCGGATGTTTACGCCCGAGGATGTGAAGAACATTCAATTGATTTATCATTTGGTAAAAGAAAGAGGATTTACCTTGGAAGGCGCTAAAACTCATTTGAAAGAAGGACAGAAAAAGACTTTAGACAAGTACGAAATCATTAGCAAATTGGAGGGAATTAAGAACCAATTGCTGGCGATTAAAGGCGGATTGTAAGGAAGAGATAATTGATAATTTATTCCGCTACGCTCCATACAGTTCGGCTGTGCCTCGGGTGATAATTGAAATAAAAACAAATTAAAATAAATACTAAACTTTAAAATTAAACAAACATGAGAAGATTTTTGCCTTGGATTATTGGAATTGGAATCGTATTAATCATTATTTTTTGGGTAATAGGAGCCAAAAACACTGCCTTGCGATACAATCAAGCAGTGGGTAAAGAATGGGGGAATGTGGAAACAGCGTATCAAAGAAGAAATGATTTGATTGGCAATTTAGTGAATACGGTAAAAGGTGCCGCTGACTTTGAAAAAAGTACTTTGACCGCAGTTATAGAAGCCCGAGCAAAAGCAACCTCAGTTTCTATTGATCCAACGAACATTACGCCAGAACAATTTGCGCAATTTCAACAAGCACAATCGGGCGTTTCGTCTTCATTATCTCGATTATTAGTATCTGTAGAACGATATCCTGAATTGAAAGCGAATGCTAATTTCTTAAAACTTCAAGATGAATTGGCGAGCACAGAAAATCAGATTCTAACCTCTAGAACTCGTTTTAACGAATCGGTTGAAAAATACAACGGTTATGTTTTAGCCATGCCACAAAGTTTTGTTTTGGGCAGTTATAAAGAAAAACCATACTTCAAATCTGTTGAAGGCGCTGACAAGCCGGTTGAAGTTAAATTCTAAAAAAAACCAAAACGGATTTCATTCCTAGCCAGAGCTAATTCTTGTGCTATGTTTGAAGTCCGTTTTTACTAAAAAACAATCCATGTCGAAAGTTGAAAATTTCCTTACCCAAGAAGAAGAGCAGGCGGTCGTAGAAGCGATTCGATTGGCTGAAATGTCGACTTCTGGCGAGATTCGTGTGCATATTGAAAAAGAAACTTCTTTAGAACCATTTGACCGTGCAAAAGAAATTTTTCATGAGTTAAAAATGGATGTTACTGAATTGAAAAATGGCGTCTTGATTTATATTGCAGTCAAAAACAAAGCGTTCGTAATATGCGGTGATAAAGGTATAGACGACTTGGTTCCCGATGATTTTTGGGATAGTACCAAAGAAATTATGGCCTCCCATTTCAAAAGCGGAAACTTCAAGCAAGGATTGATTGAAGGAATTTCTAAAGCTGGAGAGCAACTCAAAAAATTCTTTCCTTTTCAAGAAGGCGACACGAATGAATTATCAAACGAAATTTCAAAAGGATAATGAAAGCAATTCTATTTAAGTTCTATTCCTTTAGTTTGATCATCCTTTTATTGGTCTCTAATTTTGGATTTGCACAATTTGACATTCCCAAGAAACCTGACTTTCAAACGAGTGTTTATGACTATGCGAATGTTTTGAGTGCAACAGAAAAGAAGCAACTCGAAGAAAAACTGATTCGTTATTCTGATTCCACATCCACCCAAATAGTTGTGATTACCATTGAAAGTCTAAAAGGCGAAGACATCGGAATTCTTACGCCAAAATGGGGACAAACATGGGGCATTGGTGGTAGTGAGCAAAACGACAATGGCGTGATTATCCTACTTGCCAAAGCGGAGCGAAAAATTTGGATTTCTGCCGGATACGGTTTAGAAGATCGTTTGACTGCTGGTATCGGAGGTGAAATAACTCGAAACATTATTATTCCTGAATTTAAAGCTGGGAGTTATTTCAATGGTTTGGACAAGGGAACCGATGCTATATTTGATGTTTTTAAGGGAAAATACAAGGGAGAACGAAAGAAAAATAAAAAAGATAAATTTCCCATATTGCCTTTTATAATTATTGCCGTCGTTATACTTTTCTTGATTTCTAGAAATAATAAAAACGGAGGAAATTCCGGCAACTCTGGCAGCGGGCCAAGTTTATTAGATGTCATAATCTTAAGCAGTCTCGGTCGCAGTGGTGGTGGATTTGGCGGCGGCGGCTTCGGCGGTGGTTCTTCCGGTGGTGGCGGCTTCGGCGGCGGCTTCGGCGGCGGCTTCGGCGGCGGTGGCTTTAGCGGCGGTGGAAGCGGTGGTGACTGGTAGTGATAAGATGCTCGCAAAGACGTGAAGTCTCAAAGGATTTAAGACAAAGTAGATTTGAGACTTTCAGAGATTTAAATATAAAAAAAGCTACAATTCTTGTAG
>JBIKRP010000004.1:0-22227 GCA_044349145.1 Flavobacterium sp. | reverse complement strand
GATTTAGACGGTATTCCTAATTTTATTGACAATGACGATGATGGAGATTTAATTCTTAGTGAAGTAGAATATGTTTTTGCCAGAAGTGCATCGAGTGCATTAGTTATTTTAGACACCGATAACGACGGCATACCAAACTACCTTGATGCAGATGACGATGGCGATGGTTTGTTGACCATCAATGAAGATTATAACAGTAACAACAATCCGGCAGATGATGACACGAATGCGAATTCGATTCCAGATTATTTAGAAAATGCAGTTACACTTGGAGTAAGTAATTATGCCATACAAAAAGACATTACCATTTACCCAAATCCAACAAGTTCTATTTTGAATATTGAAAACAAATCGAACGAATCGGTGGCAGCTGTTTCTATTTACAACTTAAGCGGTGCCTTGGTAAAAGAAGTGAAGTCATCTACCTCTTTGCCATCTATATCAGTAGTAGAATTGCAGAGCGGTATTTATTTCGTAAAAATTCAAATGAACACGCAAGTGGTGAATTATAAATTCATTAAAAACTAAATTTACAGTGTTTTTTTTTTTAAAGGTTTAGTGAAAGCTAAGCCTTTTTTTTTGTTTATTCTCACCCAACAGAATCAAAATTTGGATCTGTTTTTCGTTGGTAATTTGAGGCAAAGGCTTACTGCTACTGCGTATTCCAACTTCTCCCTTATTTTTGACTAAACTTTATAATTATCAAATGGTTACCTATATATTTTTAATTATATTTGACCAAACAAAACCAATTAAAAGACCAATTATTATGCTTAAGAATTACTTTTTTTTAGCAGCGCTGTTTTGTATTTCGATGCAAGGAAGTGCTCAATCCAATTATGCAGTAACGCCCATTCCTTTTGTGCAGTATCAAACGACTTCTGCCAATTTAGCAACTCAAGATGATCGTTGTTCAGCCTTAATACCAATTCCATTTGCCTTTGATTTTTATGGCGTTAGTTATAATGAGTTAGTTATTAGCACCAATGGTTATATTGATTTTCGTTCTTCTTCTGCCAATTTAGGTTCTCCATTTGGTTTCTCGCAAACCATTCCGAATACTTCTTTTCCGGTAAAGAATTCGATTCTAGGTGCGTATTCAGATTTGAATAATGCCAATGGAGAAGGTACCATCACTTATGGTGAATATGGAACGGCTCCGTATAGAAAATTCGTTGTGTATTTTTATAACAATTCATTCTTTTCTTGTACGGCAATCAAAAGTACATTTCAAATGATTTTAACTGAAACGGCTAATACGATTGACGTTCAGTTAATAGACAAGCAAACCTGTCCATCAATAGGAAGTGGTCGAACAGTTACAGGTTTAATTAATTTGGATGGAACCCAAGGAATTGCGGCTCCTGGAAGAAATACAGGAACATGGACTGCTTTTCACGAAGGCTGGCGTTTTTACAGACCGAATTACTATAACAACTATTCCTTTGTTCGTTGTGATGATGATGCCGATGGATTTCAAACTTTTGATTTGAATGTTGCTGCCAATGATTTATCTTCGGGTAATCCTGCTGCCATTAGTTTTTACGCAGATATGGCTATGACTATTCCAATTGCAAATCCGAACGCATTTGTCAATACGACGAATCCTCAAACAGTTTATGCGATGGGATTGGGAATGGTTAAACCAGTTACTTTGTCTGTTATTGATTGTGCGGTTGATGCTGACAATGACTCAGTTGCAACAGCGGATGAAGATGCTAATTTAGATACGAATTTAGCGAACGATGATGCCGATTTTGATGGGATTCCAAACTATTTAGACAATGATGACGATGGTGATTTGATTTTAACTAACGTGGAATATGTTTTTGGCAGAAGTGCTAATGGAGCGCTTTCTCTTCTAGATACTGATGGCGATTCGATTCCAAATTATTTAGATAATGATGATGACGGCGATGGCGTACTGACTTTCCTTGAAGATTATGATGGAAACGGAAATCCTGGAGATGACGATACCAATGGTAACCTAATCCCTGACTTTTTGGAGAATGCTGTCTTCTTAGGGACAGGTAATTTTAACATTCAAAATGACGTAACCATTTATCCTAATCCTGCCAGTTCTATTTTAAATATTGACAACCAATCGAATGAATCGGTTGGCGCCATTGCAATCTACAATATTAACGGCGCTTTGGTGAAAGAAGCAAAATCTGCTACTTCATTGCAATCTATTTCAGTTGCAGATTTGCAAAGTGGTATTTATATGGTGAAAATTCAATTGAATTCTAAAGTCTTGAATTATAAATTTATCAAGAATTAAATTGAGATAAAATTAGTAAAAAAGGTCTAGTGATTACTAGACCTTTTTTTTGCATTTTTTTTACATTTTTTCTTTTATTATATGTTTATTTTTGTCCGTCTAAATTCAGAATTACTATGAAATATTTGAAACTCAAAAATTCATTTATCGTATTCTTTTTTTGCTCCTTTGCGCCATTAGTAAGTGCTCAATCGGGATACAATATCACGGTCAAGATGAAGAATTGCAACGATACTATTGCATTTCTTACTTATTATCAAATGGATAAAACCTATATTAAAGATACTTGTACGAATATCAAAGACGGAAAAATCGTATTCAACGGGAAAGAGAAACTCTCTCGTGGCATTTACTCGATAGTGAATCAAAAAAAGGCCATTGTCTTTGATTTTTTTGTGGATGAAAACAATCAGAATCTTAAGTTAGAAAGTGATGCTAATAATTTCAGACGAGAGGCAAGTGCGGAAAACTCAGTTCAAGAAAACGAATTTTTTAATTACACGAAATTCTTAACCAGCGAAAATGAAAAATTTTTTAATGCCAAAGCGCAGCTGCGTGGATTAAGTAAAAAAGATTCCTTAGCGAAGATCATCGACTTGAGAAAACAATTGGACTTGAGTATTCAAGAGTACGAGCAAAAGTTGGCAGAAAAAAATAAAGGAACATATTTAGGTGATTTTATTACGCTTAAGGTGGAAAAAACACTGAAAGATCCGCCACTTGCCTCGAATGGAAGAGTGGATAGCCTTAAAGTATATCATTATTATCGCGCGCATTATTGGGATGGTGTTGATTTTAAAGATGAAGTGATTACTCGAAATCCATTTTTTTTCACGAAGCTTAAATCCTATTTCGACAATGTTATTGTCAAGCATCCAGATTCGGTGGCTGTTGAAATCGATAAGATGATGAGTAAACCGCCGCAAAGTAGTTTGCTATTTAAGCTGTTGCTAGGACATTTTACATCGACTTACGAAACCTATAATCTCATGGGATTTGATAAGGTATTCGTGCATATGGTTGATCATTACTTCAAAACAGGAAAAGCAGTTGGTACTTATGAGGACGATGTCATAGAAAGAATTATCAAGCGCAGCGATAAATTAAAGCCACTTCTCATTGGCACGAAAGCGCCCGAGCTATCGATGATTAGGGCTTCAGATCGGGCTAAGATTGCCAGTAAAGGGTTTGAAAACGCCAAGAATAGCGATGAGGTTACCAAACTTTTTTATGACAATGTTACTGAAATTAATTCCTTATTTTACAAGCTGCACGATGTTGTAGCCGATTATTTGATTTTGGTTTTTTGGGATGTTGATTGCGGACATTGCCAAAAGGAAATTCCAAAGCTTCTCGATTTGTATCATGAATTTCAAAAGGAGAAGAAGGACGTCAAGGTCTATAGTGTTTATACCGAAAAAGAAGGCGACAAATACCAGAAGTATATTGATGAGCACCAATTAGATTGGATTAATGTATACGATGGTGTTTTTTACAATAATGTTCGCGAGAAATACGATGTCTATTCAACGCCTGTTATCTATGTGCTTGACAAAAATAAAGTCATCAAAGCAAAACGAGTGGCAGTGGAACAAATCAAACAAATCGTCAGTGATATTGAATCAGAGTACAAAATGGCAAAGTAGTTTGCAGTACTAAATATTTAGTCCTTGCTGCCAATTCCTTCAAGACCTCGATTGTTGTATTTCAATTTAAATGTAGGTGCGTCTTGACAATTAATTTTTAAGTTTGTCAAAAATCAAATTATGCCAAAAGAACTATTGCTGCAAGTTGCACCCGAAGTGGAGGTAAATGAACTGTTGCTTCAAGAACATGTTGGCAAGTTGATTCAAACCAATACATCAGAAATCAAGCATATTACGATCCTAAAACGCTCGATTGACGCCCGTCAAAAGGCAATCAAGATCAATTTGAAGGTCTTGATTTATTTTATGGATGAAGATTATGTTGCGCCAAAAATTCAACTTCCCGAGTATAAAAATGTTACCAATGCCCAAGAAGTAATTATTGTGGGCGCTGGTCCAGCAGGTTTGTTTGCTGCACTGCATTTGATCGAATTGGGGCTAAAACCAATCCTAATTGAAAGAGGAAAAGACGTTCGTGGCAGACGTCGTGATTTGAAAGCGATTAATTTGGAACATATCGTCAACGAAGATTCCAATTATTGTTTTGGTGAAGGTGGCGCAGGAACATATTCCGACGGTAAATTGTATACACGATCCAAAAAAAGAGGCGATGTTACGAGAATTCTGGAGCTGTTTGTTGCTTTTGGCGCCTCTCCAGATATTTTAGTCGAAGCGCATCCGCATATCGGAACTAATAAATTGCCGCAAATTATTCAAGACATTCGAGAAAAAATAATCGAATTTGGAGGGCAAGTACTTTTTGAAACGCGACTGACCGACATTATTATCAAAAATAATGAAGTGCAAGGCATTGTTACTCAAAAAGGAGAAACGATTTCTGCTTCAAAAGTAATTCTTGCTACCGGTCATTCCGCCCGAGATATCTATGAATTATTAGATCGTAAAAATATTTTTATCGAAGCCAAACCTTTCGCTATTGGCGTACGAGCAGAACATCCACAAACTTTAATTGATAGTATTCAATACAGTTGTGATTATCGCGGTGACTATTTGCCGCCGGCGCCATATTCTATTGTGAAGCAAGTGCATGGTCGTGGTATGTATTCCTTTTGTATGTGTCCCGGTGGCGTCATCGCGCCTTGTGCTACTAGTCCAGGTGAAGTCGTGACCAACGGTTGGTCGCCATCCAAAAGAGATCAAGCCACTGCCAATTCTGGAATTGTCATCGAATTAAAATTGGAAGATTACAAACCGTATGAGAAATTTGGGGCATTGGCTGGCTTGGAATTTCAAAAAAGTATCGAAAGAAAGGCTTGGCATTTAGCGGGGGACTCGAGCTTTAGCGAACAGGCGAAGCAAACACAAAAAGTTCCTGCGCAAAGGATGGTCGATTTTACTCAGAATAAAGTGTCCAGCGAGATACCCAAAACTTCGTACGTT
Source organism: Flavobacterium sp. (assembly GCA_044349145.1). Taxonomy (GTDB): domain Bacteria; phylum Bacteroidota; class Bacteroidia; order Flavobacteriales; family Flavobacteriaceae; genus Flavobacterium. The sequence continues at coordinate 16,899 of JBIKRP010000004.1, read as the reverse complement.
CCCGGAACAACCTCTGTTGAAATGGGGCAAGTGTTCCCGGGTTTTTTATCGCAAATTCTGCGTGAAGGTTTTACAGAGTTTGGCAAATTAATGAAAGGTTATTTGACCAACGAGGCGATATTGCATGCGCCGGAGAGCAGAACTTCCTCGCCGGTTCGCATTCCCAGAAATCCTGATACTTTAGAACACGTTCAAATCAAAGGATTGTATCCTTGTGGTGAGGGAGCAGGTTATGCAGGAGGAATAATTTCTGCAGCAATTGATGGGGAGCAATGTGCGTTGAAAATTTGGGAAGTTTTGGGGAAATGAAGTTGTTGGAGTGGCGCATAGGTACTATCTTGAAAACCAAATCTTATTAGACATTTTTTTTAATAAATTTGTACTAGTAGAGAGGAAGCATACTGTGATCTTTCACTGGATGTTTACCTTGTATAGCCTCAACTTGTTTGGGGCTATTTTTTATATCTTTTTCAAAGTCAAGCAGCGCATTATTCTCGAGTTCATTTTCTAGGATATTGTTGCTTCCTGGATTATATTCTTGATTATTTTTCCAAAGCGAATAAATGATTATTAATAATTTTTTTTGAACAGCAACATAGCTTTTCATTTTCACGCCATGTTTTTCAAGTGTTCTATTGTATATATCTACAAAAGGCGTTTGTTTACAACTTACAGCGGTAAACGCTGGCATAAATAAAATTCTTCTAATTCGTGAATTACCTTTCTTAGATATTTTAGTTCTCCCGATTCTATTACCAGATTGATTTTCTATTACATCAAATCCGGCATAAGAAACTAATTGTTTTGTGCTTTCAAATAATTCAAAACCATTGGTTTCTGAGAGAATTGTTGCAAGTGATAACGTAGCAATCCCTTTTATTTTGCAGATATTAGTAACTTTTTGTTGAACTTCAGGGTTAGAACTGATGTGGTTTTCTATTGTTTTGTCTAATTCATGCAGTTGTTTTTCGAATAGTTTTATGATCTTATTTAATTGTTTAGCAACAGTTTTGTTGTTATACATTGAATTTTCTAAAGAATGTAATTGATTTTTGATAACTGTTTTCTGTTCCTGTATGTTTTGATATTGCCTTGTATATTGTCTTAATTCATAAAAATACTTACCTAATGGCTGCCAAAGCTTTAATGCTTGTTCTGCACCCATTTGTGCAAGACCTTTTGCATCTATGGTGTCATTTTTAGATTTAAGGCCAATTGCTTGTAAATACTTTTTAGCTTTATTGGGTAAAACAACAGCGACTTTGTACTTTTTCTCAAACAGATATAAAGCACATGATTCGTAATAAACACCTGTTGCTTCCATGCAAATTACTAATGGAACCTCATTTTCTTTATGATGTTTTCTAATCCATTCTTCTAACATCTTAAAACCATTGGCATTGTTAGTAATAACAATAGTAGATTTTACAGTTACTTTTTGCATCGTGTCTATCACACTAAAGCAACTGTCAATTTTTTTACTTGAAACATCAAGACCAACTGAATACTTTATCATAATTGAATAATTTATATTCAACAAATAATAATCATTGGTCGCTTTTACTCATATTTTATAGAACATCTATATTTATAATATAGTGCTTAAGTACTAATTGTAGCTCTAAATGATTAAAACAAGGATGATTTTCCTTTGCGTCAATATCGTTAATACGTATCTGTCGGGAGAACAAGTTACATCCTTGTTTATTTGTTAAATGATTTACTACTACAAAGATATGAGTCGGGAGACTTTGCGCAGCGGGATGCAAACTTATCAGTAGGGTTTTTGCTGTTGTAAACAGAGAAACACCATATATTAATACTTATAAATTTGCATCATAATTTTAGCTTTTTTTATTTGTTTTTTATCATAGAATGCGCAGCGGGAGTTTTTCTCGCAAAGACGCAAAGGCGCAAAGGTTTATGTACTTCGCGGGATGACTCACGTTTTTTTTTGATTGATATTTTATTTGGTATGTTAAACATAATTGCTGTCAAAATGCAATTGATTTGTAGATGAAAAGCAGCCTGTTTTTGGCAGTAGCGAATTTCTTTTTTTTGCCACGGATTGGACAGATTTTACAGATCGTATGACCTTGCAGAAGTGCGGTATATATGTAGGTGTAACTTTCGCTATTTTTTTGCTAATAGAAATAGGATGTTACGATTACTCTATTCCGTGACTCTTTTTTCCTAATAATGGTAAGAAAGCAAAGAAGAGGCTATACTGTTATTTTTATTTTTTTCTCTAGATAATCAGTGTCATTATTTCTAAGGTTGAAAGCACTGATTGTCAGCCTATTTTTTGGTGCGTGTTGTGGTAATATATAGGTGTGGTTTATTTTGGTTTTGATTAGTTATTTGGAAAAATGCATCAACAAATTATTTTGTAAGGTAATGTCTGAATCTTTTACAGATATGATCTCATAATAGCCTGGACGAGTGATTGAAAAGAGATTTATTGAATGGGAGCGATTAGTCTATTTGGTGTTATTCTGTCGATGCGTTTTGATGTTCTGATTTTTTAGTAAATCTGCTTAATTTTCTTTTTTTTAGTGTAAATCTGTTAGGATTTGGCTAAATATAGTGAGAAATGCTCCTGATTATTCCGATTTTTTTGCAAAAATAGTAGAAATTTGTAAGTATATTTAGGCTGTTTTCGCTGATAAAATGCATTTCGTCGATTTTTTTATACATTTCATCCCTAGCTCGATAATTTTAAGATTTATAATTTTGACAATCAGTCAATTTCTTCTAAATTTATTTCCAAAAACTTAACCTAAATTTAAACCCACAAGGTTTGATCATTACAAATAAAAATTAACAACCGCTCCAATTTAAAAAAAGGATTATGAAAAGAAATTTACTTTTAAGAAACGCTTCGGGGGAAATGCCAAAAATGAAAAACAATTTTTTTAAATTTTTGTTTTTTATTTCGTTGCTAGTTTGCAACACTTTTTCAATGCAAGCACAAGGTTCGCGATTAACTGAGTATAACTTTTTGCCGCCAACCACCAGCACCCCATATGTTGATATGGTTGGCGGAACTTCAATCCCTTTTACAACATTGTCTTTGCCAGTCGGAAGTAGTTTTGGAGGTGCTTCAAACTTCAACGCTGGAGGTATCCCTATTGGTTTTAATTTTGCTTACAATAACGCTATTTATAGTACGGTTAATATTCATGATAATGGATATATTAGTTTTGGTGCCAACATTGCCTCGGTGGCAAATCCTATCGGTAATACTGCCGCATATAGTGGTGCTATTTCAGGATATGGCTACAATTTGGTTGGTAACAATGTGCCTGCTGGAGCTACAGCAACTTCAACGCCTGGTAGTAACGCATTTAATCCTGATGGGGCGGACATTACCTACCTAACTACGGGTACGCCCGGTAATCAGGTTTTTACTGTCGAGTATAAAAATTTGAAACGTAGATTCATTACTACTACTCACAATGGTTTAGTAAATTTTCAAATTCGTTTGTACGAAACAGATATGCGAATTGAAATTCATTATAAGTCATTCGCTTCTACTAGCGCAACAGCACTTCAAGGTCAAGTCGGTTTGCGTGGGGTAACCAATGCTGATTTTAGAGCTAGACAAACGGCTTGGGTTGGAGGTTCTGATGGTGCCAATAATGCTACATTGGGAACAAGTAATGTTGCGGGTCCTCCTGCTGGTTTGTTGTATACTTGGATACCGGTATGTTTTAGTCCAACCGCTTTATTAACTAATTTGCAGGTTGATAATACGACTGTTAATTTTAGTTGGACAGCTCCACAATACTTAACAGCCACCTTTACAGGTTACAATTGGGAAGTTAGAACTTCAGGCCTTCCGGGTAGCGGTGCTGTTGGTTTGACCGCTTCGGGCAGTACGGCAAGTACTTCAGATACTGTCACAGGGTTAACTTCTGGAATTCGTTATTTCTTTTATGTCAAATCTAACTGTGGTCCTTGGACAACTACCCAGTCAACTGCTGGAGCGATCAGCGCTGGAACCACGATTACAGTGAACAGCACTGTAGGTCTCACGGTGGGTACGTCTGTTTTGGTTTCAGCAGGAGTAGGAGGTTTTTCAACCGCAACTACCATCGTTTCGATTACTAATGCGACTCAGTTTGTCGTTTCGTCTGCGCCTACCGTGGCTTTGTCAGGTGGTGCCACGGTGGTTACCTATAGTGTTTATACTACTGGTACGATCACACCGACTTGTACTACTCCTGTATTTCCTTATAATGAAAATTTTGAAGGAGTGGTGGCTCCTGCTATACCCAATTGTACCTCTACGGTCATCAATGTAGGTAGTGCTCCCATGAGAACTAGAGATGCAGCGAGTGCTATACTATTTCCCGGAGGCACTCCAATTGGGCCTTATGGTGGTTTTGGAAATAAGAATCTAATTACGGGTAATGCTGCAAATCAGGATACATGGTTCTTTTCACGTGCCATATCTTTAACCATAGGAACTACTTACCGTGTGTCCTATAAGTATGGTGGTTCTCGTGAAGCAGCCTCTAACAGTCAGCGATTGCGTGTGGCTATTGGTCTTACTGCCAGCGATGCAGGGATGACTACGCTATTGGCAGATCATGTAAATATTAAGACGACACCAAATACTTTTACCTTTCATTTTGTTGCCGCAGCGACTGGAGCTTATTTTTTAGGGTTTAGAGGTACAGCCGGTTTATTGAATGGTTATTTGCAAGTAGATGATATTTCGTTGAATACGCCTACTTGTGCTCCGCCTACTAGTTTACTTAGTGGTTTGGTTACTTATAATTCTGCTATTGTCAGTTGGACTGCTCCAGCTTCAGCACCTTCAGCAGGCTATGAATATATTGTTTCTACCAGTGCCACGCCGCCAATTTCGACTACGGCTATTTCTGGTGCCAACTTAGGGACTGTAACCACCCTTACAGGTTTGTCGCCGTCTACTACTTATAATGTGTGGGTGCGTTCTAATTGTGGAGGAGAGTATAGTGCATGGACTCCTTTGACTCCTACCTTTACTACCGCAGCTCTGCCACCTGCACCATGTTTTCCAGCCCCAACCAGTGTTGATGGTACCGGAATTACGAATGTTACCGTTGGTTCTATTAATAATACGACTGGCGCCGAACCAGGAAGGTACGGAGATTATGCTAGTTTAATAACTAATATTGCTCGGAATACTACGGTGCCTGTTACTATAAGATATTCAACAGGAACTTTCTCATACTGGACAAAAATTTGGATTGATTTTAATGATAATGGATCGTTTGCAGACGCTGGTGAAACTGTGTACAATAGTTTCCCAGCTCCTGGAGAGTTACCTCCAGGAGTGAATAATATTAGTTTCTTTGTTCCGGTAGCGGCACCGCTTGGACAACATCGTATGCGAATTGGTGGTTCAGACACCAACAATCTTGAGGGGTTTGGTGCTGGACAAGGACCATGTTATAATGGGTCTTGGGGTACTTTTGAAGATTACAGTGTTTTTGTCACTACTACTCCGCCGCCATTAACTTTGTCTAGTCCATCGACTTCATTTTGTAATGGAGGTACTTCTCCGTTGGTGACTTTAAATTTTAATGCTCATAGTGGTGCGCCAGCGGTTCGTTATGATAATTTTGTTTGGAATCCGAGTGCAGGCGTTGTAGGTACACCTGCAGGTGGTTATACCTTTAGTCCTACTAATCCAGGTCTTAATGTTTATACGTTAACGGCTACGCAAGCTACTTTTCCTTTTATTTCTAATACGGTTACCTATACTGTTACTGTGAATGATAGGCCGACGCCCATTGTTTTTACCCCAGCGACACTTGCTGTTTGCGAAGGCATTCCTACTGCCTTAACTTCAGGTGGAGGTATCGTTACCGGGGCTTTAATCTTTGAAGAGAATTTTAATGGTTCGGATGTGTTTACGCGTGTCCAACAGTTAATTCCTCCAGTACTTCCTGCTGATCCTCCATTAGTTCCATATGGTCCTTGGATTGCTGTTAATAATTCGGTTGGAGGGGTCAGCATACCTGCTGCTGCTTGGACTTTAAGAAACAGTCCTTATGTATACGGAGGAAATACTCTTGTCAGCAATGACGCCAGTCAATTTTGCATGTCTAACAGTGATGCGCAAGGAAATGGCGGTGGTTCGACCACTAATACAGAACTTATTACACCTTTGCTATCGTTTGTTGGCTATACGAATGTGAGTTTGAGTTATTGGCAACATTATCGAAATTTTCCAGCGGGTGTTATCGAGACTCAAATATGGAATGATGCTGATAATAGTGGTACTGTTAATGGAATTGAAACTGTATCTACTGTGCAAACCTTTTCAACAGTAGGTTCTGGAGCGGCTTCTAATTTTGCCAATATTACTATTGATTTGACTCCGTTTGCAGGTCAAGACGATTTGCGACTTAGATTCAAATATTCTAATGCGACTTGGGCTTGGTGGTGGGCTATCGACAATGTAAAAATTACAGGTAGTGGACCGGCTTCGTTGACCTGGACTCCAACAGCAGGATTATTTACGGATTCATTAGGGACGGTACCTTACACAGGAACGCCCGCTACTGTCGTTTATGCTAAATTGAATAATGATACTTCGTATACTGCGACCGCTGCTGCTTTGTCACCACCGTTTTGTAATACCTCAAGTGTTTTAAATATTACTGTGACCAAGGCGGGAACGGCAACTGGAGATCAAGTAATCTCTTGTGGCGACACGACTTTGTCAAGCAATATTACCTTGACGGGTTATGTACCTGCTGTTTTGGGTACAATTACGGGTTGGCAAATGGCAGATAACCCAGCCTTTACTTTGGCGACGACTGTTCCGGGGTCTGCGGGTAAAGCTGTTTTAACTCCAGCCGATGTTACCGGTTTGTCAGTAACCACCTATTTTAGAGCGATGATTTTAGGTTGTCCGACCTTATATTCTAATGCGGTTGTAGTTTCCTATCCGACAGTTACTTGGAACGGTGCTTGGAATCCTGGGCCTCCGGGTCCTAGTGATAACGTTACAGTGACTTCAGGTACTTTGACGGTTGCCGCTCCCTTGAGTATCTGTTCACTAAAGGTAAATAATAATGCGACGGTACTTGTAAATCCGGGTGTCACGCTTACTGTGAATGGAGCAGTGCTTGTTGCTGGAGGCGCACCAGGTGGAACTTTAAATTTCCTAGACGACTTTACATTTACGAATGGTCCTGCTAGTTTGATGCAAAACCCAGCAACTATAGTCAGCGCTAATGGCGGTGGTGGTTTCGCCAGATATGAACGTTGGATTACGACTAGAAAGTTTGACTACACGTATTGGTCTGCGCCATTGAGTCCGAGTCCGCTTCTAGATGTGTCGCCAGCGACATTGGGTGACAAATTTATAAGATTTGACGCTAATGCTTATCAGTACGTTTTCCTAAATGCGGCACTTACGACGATGTCTCCGGGGGTAGGTTATGGGGTAAGAGGTCCTCAGGGGATTAGCGAAACTGTCTTTACCAATCATAAAGCTAACTTTAGAGGAACACCAAATAATGGTGATATTAGTGTGCAAGTATTTAAAAATTCGCCTGCTAATGATTTGAACTGGATAGGTAATCCATATCCTAGCGCTATTGATGCGGATCTTTTGATGGATGGCAATGTTGGTCCTTTGGGTGCAAATGGAGTGGGAACTACTTTTTACTTTTGGACAAGTAATACGCAGTATACCGGAGGTCCTTATAATAATGCAGATTTTGCAACTTACAACAGAACTGGTGGTACTTTGGGTAGTATTCCAACAGCAGGTGTGCCAGGGCAGATGTCTCTACTTCCTAATGGTATTATATCTGCTTGCCAAGGATTTATGGTAAAGGCAGTAACCGTTACTCCGGTAACAGGTAGTCCTGTAGTGTTTAGAAATTCGATGCGTGTGGCGGGTAATAATTTGAGGTTTTACAGACAAAACAATACTAGTGAGAAAAGCAGAATTTGGTTAGACTATACTAACGTTAATAGTGCAGACCAATATAAACAAATATTAGTTGGTTATCTCCCAAATGCAAGTAACGGCTACGAAGATGGATTTGATGGTGAATTGATTGATCTCGGAAATCAAATTACTTTTTATTCTTTGGCTAATGCTGATACAAAAAAACTAGTCATCCAAGGGCGTTCTGTTCCTTTTGATGATACTGATCAAGTTCCTCTGGGTTACCGATCTAGTGCTGCGTCTACCTATCAAATTGCGCTTTCTAACCAAGATGGTTTGTTCGAAGACAGCTTAGTAGGCATCTATTTAGAAGATACTTTGTTGGGTGTGATTCATGATTTGAGACAAGCGCCTTATCAATTTGTTACCGAAGCAGGTACTTTTGACACGCGTTTTGTGCTTCGTTACAACAACGGCTTGTTGTCGGTGAACCCAGCAGATTTAAACGAAAACAATGTGGTTGTATTTAAGCAAAATGAGCAAATTCATATAGAAACATCCTTAGTAAAAATGAAATCCGTGAAGATTTTTGATTTACAAGGACGATTGGTAATGGCCAAAAATGATATCAATAGTCAATCCGCCATTTTGCAAAAAGTGGGCTTGGCGAATCAGGTTTTGATGGTTCAAATTACGTCTGTCGATGGTGCGATTGTCAACAAGAAAATCATTTTCTAAATAAATTGTTGATTTCTTAACATAAAATATAAGATTATTACGCTTTACATTTTGCAGGCGTACTTCTTTTGGTGTTTTGTCGTTTTTTTGGTGTGTTTTATCGATTAAAAGGTTTTTTGTGTTAACCTTTTATTAACTATTTTATATATTAACAGCTTTATTTTATTTAACCCAATTTTTTAATTATGAATGTAAACTACAATTCTTTAAGTCCGGGTAGGGATACCTTGCTTAAAAATGGAATTGGAGATTCGGTCGGTTCGCCGCCTATTTCTAATTCGAAAGCCATGAAAAAATCATGGCTCGTGATGTTAGTGTTGCTTTTGTCGATGACCTTTGGTCAGTTGACGCAGGCGCAGAGTACGGCAAATTATGCATTTTCAACAAATGCAACTGGGTCGTTAGGTTTAGATGCAAATTCTAATACTATTGACATGTCATCGGGCACAACTACTTTGGTTGGAGCTAATGCAGATGACTCTGCTTCAAGTTTGACAAACCTCAATCTTGGTGCTGGTGGCGCTTTCTCATTTGTTTTTATGGGTACTCCTTACACTCAATTTGGTGTCAGTTCAAATGGTATTCTAACGCTCGGGGTTGCTCCAGGTGGAACAGTTTATGCATTGCCTAATTCTACTGTGCCAACACTTTCTGCTTTTGCAAATGACATGCAAACGGGTACTGATGGTAATGTTGTTGCCAAAGTTGTGGGAACGGCTCCAAACCGAACTCTTGTAGTTCAATGGACTAATACCATGATTAGATATACTGGTTTGACAGGTGCTGGTACAGCTACTTGGCAAATACGTTTGTATGAAACTTCAGGTGTTGTACAGTACGTTTATGGTACTATGGCTACAAATGCAGCGACTCCAGCATCCTATTTTGTTGGTTTTTCAAGAAACACTACTGTAAATAACGTTTTAACAGTTAATACATCAACTAATTTAGCTACTACTTCGGCTACAGTTAACAGCAATAGTTATACAGCTAGTTCAACAATAACCGCTTTAAGTTCGGGTACTGATGGATCAAGAAGAGTGTATAGTTTTACACCTTCTACGATTTCTGTGGCTAATCCGACGACAATGACATTTACTGTTGTTGCTTCTTCGACAACTACCGTAAACTGGGTAGATAATAGTACGAATGAAAGTTCTTTCTTCGTTACTAGAGCAACAGATGCCGGATTTACGCAAAGTGTTGCAACTGCTGTTGTAACGAGTACAACAAGTGCTGCTACCGGCGGTGCCTATAGTTCTGCTCAAACCGGTTTAACACCCGGAACTACCTATTTTTACAGAGTACAAGCTGTTAGTGGTGAGGCTTCTATTAGCTCGCCTGGTTTAACAGGTTCTCAAGCTACTACTGCTGGTACTACTTACTATTGGGTGGGTATAGCTTCAGGCGGTACTTGGGGTACTGCTGGTAACTGGAATACCAATCCGCTTGGAGGAGGTTCTACTAGAACTACACCGGCTGCTTCTGACGTTTTAATCGTTGATGGTCCAGGATCTACTGCTGGTGGATCTGTACTTATTAGCCATGACGTTGCTGGTCAAACCATTGGTCAATTGAAAGTTACAAGCAATACTACTTTATCTTTACAATCAAGTATAACAACTACCCGAACTACTACTATTGCCGGTGGACCCGGAGATGATTTAGTGGTTGAGGCTGGAAGTACATTGCAATTGATTAATCCTACTAACGCTTGTGCTATTGCATTTAGTGGAAGCTTAAACACAGGACTTATTGCAGGAACTTATAATGCTGCAGCAAATACTGCAAACGTAATTAATACCACTGGTGGAGCAGGAACTTTGGTGACTGTTACTGGTTCGGTAAACAATAATATATTAGGTTCTTCAGGATGTATTACTGGTTCTGTGGCTACTTTAGCTTTCAGTGCTGGTGCTAACTATTTGCATGGTTCGTTTACAACTACCAATGGCTTCATTCCTTTGGCGACTTGGGATACGACTTCTACAGTAACGATTACTGGAGGAACAACTTCAACAGGGATCACAAACAATAATCAAAGTTTTGGTAACTTCGTATACAATTCTACGACGTCTACGGGAACAATGAGTGTGTGGGCTACTAGTACCACTGCTGTGATCAAAGGAAATTTGACGATTTCTGCAACTGGATCAGGATCAGGTTTGTTTAGAGCTTGTACTTCTGGAGCGGTTACTGTAAATGGTAATTTGAATATTAATGGGACTTCTGTTTTCCAAGTTGGAAATGGAACTTCGTCACTTAATGGAGTTATTGTTTTAGGAAATACTACGATTGCTGCTTTGGCACAATGTAACATGAACTCTGCAGTGCTTTCTCAAAGAGGTCCGACGTTTACGAACAATGGTACTTTGACAGGAACGTCTGCGGCTTCATCATTACAGTTCTTCTCTCCAACGAATGTGGCTCAAACATTCAACGGTACAGGAACGGTATTAACAAATATTGGTTCGCTATCTGTTCAAAACACTAGTGGTTTGACCATTTCGACTACGAATCAAGTTGTTTTGTTAAGAGTTAATCTTTTCAATGGTACGGTGACCGGAAGTAATAAGATTACCTTCGGAACAGGACTTACTTTAGACACAACAGTACAAATAGGATATACTGGTAACGTACTTGCTGGTGGATCGTTTGATGTGGCTCCTACTTTTAACTTAGGAATAGGAACACATGGTGTTTTCTATGCTCAAGAATTGGCAGGCAGAACAACAGGATTGGAAATTCCTGGTTCACGTGCACTTAGATTCCTTACTAACGCTAACTCTAATGGTTTAACCATTGCGGGTGGTCCTTTGGCTACTACAACGTTAACTTTTAGTGCATTGTCAGGTGGTAACATTACAACTAGTGCGGCTAATTTATTAACTGTTACAGGTACACTTACAACAAATGTTGTTCGAACATTGGCTACTGCTTATGTAAACGGACCTTTAGCACTTACTTTACCTGTAAGTTTATTGACTGGTTCTACGTATACTTTCCCAATCGGAAAATCAGCATTGAACACTTTCGCTTTAGTAAACCCAACGACCAACGCAGGTGGAACAGTTACTGTTCAAGCAGAAGCTTTTGATGGTGATGCTGCAGGAACGCCTGGTTTAAATATCAGCGCAATCAGCACGACCAAATATTGGGCTGCTAGCATTACTGCTGGTGGTGCTAACTTTACCAATTCATTAATTCAATTGGGAGATGTTCCTACAGGTAGAGATGCTATTGCTGCGAGTGCAACTGTAAATGGTGCTTATGATTTGCAAGGTGGTGTTACTGTAACTACGACAGGTACAACCATGACAACAACTGCTCCAGCTAATACTACTTTGCCAGGATACTTCTTGATGGGTAATAAAGCTGCTGCTAACATTGCTAATATTGTTGTTAGTCCTGCAGGAAATCAGTGTGCGAATGTGGCTAGAACAGTTACTGCAGAAGTTACTCCAGGTGGAGGAGCAGTTACTGGTGTAGTCATTAATTATACTGTAAATGGTGTTGCAGGTCCTGGATCTCCAATCACGATGACTGCTACTACTGCTAATGGTTTCCCATTAATGGATGTTTGGTCTGGTACGATTCCAACAGTTACTCCAGCGAATGCTACGGTAGCTTGGACTATTACTGCGACAGACTCTAATACTTTGGTAAAAACCGTTTCTGGTACTACTTATAAAGATGAGCCATTATTTGGTTTTGCATCAGCGACAGCGTCTACTTTAGCTGTTTGTGCTGGAGCAAGTACTACTTTAACAGCGGTGCTCAACGGAGCAGCAACTGCTACTATCGGAACGCAAACGACTACTGAATTTTCAGGAAGTGTTTACAGATCAGGTGGTGCTACTGGAGATTTTAGACATCAATTAATTTATACTGCTGCCGAGTTAACTGCGGCTGGTGTTGTAGCTGGAAATTTAACCTCGTTAGGTTTCACTACCACTGGTACAGGTTCTGGTTACGTAAACTATACTATTAGTTTAGGTTCAGCGAGCTCGACTACAGCAGTTTCAGCTTTCCAAGGTGTGGCTTTAACACAAGTATTTACTCAGGCTTCAGTTTCGCCTACTCTTGGATTAAATACTTACACTTTCCAAACGCCATATGTATGGAATGGAACTTCAGACATTCTAGTAAATATTTGTTATAATGTTCCTGTTTTTGGTGCGTCAGCTACTGTTGCCGCAACCACTCCTGCTGCTGCTAGAAATAGTAGTTTCCTAGGTGGTGTAGGTACTTGTACAGCTGCTACTGGAACTACTTTTGCTAACAGACCTTTGGCTACTTTCGGATACAATGCTGCACCGCCAATTACTTCGGTAAGTTGGTCTGATGGTGTAAGTGAGGTTTCTACTAGTAATCCATTCGCGGCTTCACCAAGTGTGAATACTACCTATACAGCTACTATTACTGCTGCTGGTTGTACGATTTCACCAGCTGGTTTGGCTGTGGTGGTGAACCCAGTTCCATTGGCTCCAACGCAAAGTACGTTTGATTCAACCTGTGGTACTAACATTCCAACAGTTTCTGTTTCTGATCCTAATGCGATTGTAGGAGGTTTATTCAGATGGTATGATGCCGCTGGAACAACGTTATTGCAATCTAATGTATCTGCAACGTATTTAGCTGCTATCAGCACAACTACAACTTTCCAAGTTGCTGTTCAAGATCCTGCTACTGGTTGCGAAAGTGCAAAAATAACTGTTGTTGCTACCGTGGTAGCTCCAACTGCTATTGATGCTATTGCCAACCAAACGGTTTGTGCTGGAGTTTCTTTCAGTGTGACCGCTGCGGCTGCTAATGATCCGGTGTATGTTTATACTTGGACTGCAACAGGTGGTGCAGCTAGTGGTATTACTACTCCTTTGACAGGTGCTTCTCAAACAATTACGCCAACAATAGCAGGTACTTATACCTATACGGTTAGCGCAACTGGTGGTGGTTGTTCGACTACAACTACATTTACTGCAACTGTTAATGCTTATCCAACGTTAAGTAGTGCGTCAGCATCTCCAGTAGCAGTTTGTACTGGTGGTATTAGTACGTTGACCGCTACGGTTCCTAGTGCGCTAATTTTTACTGCTAGTACTGGTGCGAGTTTAGATCCTATGACAGGTGCTGCTACTGTTTTGGGTTCATCTAATGATGATACACCAACTGCCGCTCCGTTTAATATTGGTTTCTCTTTCACTTTTAATGGTGTAGCTTATACGCAATACCAAGCGTCTCCTGATGGATGGATGTCTTTAGGTGGTACTACTGCTACTTCTAATTTTAGTAATAGTATTACTAGTATAAGTAATGTACCTAGATTGGCTCCACTTTGGGATGATTTAGCTACAGGTACAACAGGTAATGTAACTGCGGTTACGACTGGTACTGCTCCGAACAGAATCTTGAAAGTTCAATGGTTTGTAACAAGCCCTAGACTTACTTCTGGTGCTGCGAACTCTACATTCCAAGCATGGTTGTACGAGGGTAGCAACAAGATAGAGTACCGTTATGGTACTATCGGAAACCCTGGTAGCGCCTCTGGAGGTTATACTATCGGTGCTACGAATTTTAGTAGTATTACTTTCTCTAGCAATACTGCTAGTACAGTAACTGCTAATGACGCGAATGCAGCTGCTCCTGTTTCAGGAACGATGTATGCTTATACTTTGCCAGTTCCAGGAAATTTGACTTGGTCTCCTTTGGATGATTTGTATACGGATGCTTTGGCTACTCTTCCTTACACAGGAACAACTGCTGCTGTAGTTTACTCTAAACCGACTGTAACTAGAATTTATAATGCTTTGTTAACAGCCAATGGATGTACAACAACATCATCTAATGTTACGGTAACTCAAAACGGTGAGGTAGTGAATGACCCAACTGGTCCAACAGCAATATGTTTGGGAACACCAACCATTCCTGCAGGTCCGATTACTTATGATAATGGTCAGACAACGACTTCTTATTTCTCTTCTAACACTGCTGTCGCTACTATAGATCAAGCTACTGGAGTATTAACTCCGCTTACTGCAGGAACGACTAATATTAGTTGTCAAAATATCAATACAACTACTGGATGTACGAGTAGTGCTGCTAATACTTTAGCAGTTACTGTATCTGCTCCGATTGCGATTACAACTAATCCAGTTGCTCAAACGGTGTTGGAGTATGATGGTATCACGCCAACGACTAATACCTTTACAGCGGCTGCTTCAGGTTCTGTATTGAGTTACCGTTGGAGAGTGTCAACTTCTGGAACTTCTGGAACTTTTGTTGACATTGCTAATGGTGATCCTTTATATTCAGGGCAAGCGACTGCTACATTGAGCATTGCTAACGCGACTGCTGCTGTTTATGGTGGCGCGACTGGCTTGTACTATCTTTGTCAGATAACGCCAGTTGGGCCTTGTACGCCAGCGATTGAGACGGCTAGTGCATTGTTTTTAGTGTCTAATTTGTCTACAACAGATCCTACGTTTACTACTGCAATTTGTGGATCAGGAAATCATACGTTTACTACGGTTTCTGCTCCTTCAGCAGGTGTAACTTACCAATGGTTCTACGCTACACTTGCTAATTTAAGTGATGCTGCGGAAATTACTGGAGATTTTGGTGGACTTACCTTCCCATTAGGAGTTACAGGTGCTTCATTAGAAGTTAACGGACTTTCCGTAACTGAAAACGGATACTACTTTTTCGTAGTAGCCACTGACGGAGCTTCATTTGTTCAAACGAATGCTGCTCAAGTAGTAGTGAATCCTTCACAAACTGTAGTAACTACAGGTTCGAGTGCAGTTCAAGATGCTACAGTTTGTTTTAATTCTGTAAACACTAGAACTTTTACCGTTTCTTCTAGTGGTGGTGCTGGTTTCCAATGGCAATATTCTGCCGATGGAACTACAGGCTGGGCTAATGTAGTTAATGCTACTCCAGCAGGCGCTACTTATTTAACTCCAACAGGCGCTACTTTAACAGTAAACAGCTCTGCGGCTTTGGCTGCTGGAAATTATTTCTACAGATGTGTTGTGGAAGGCCCTAGCGGATGTCCAGCTATCAATTCTAATGTAGCTCAGTTGAGTGTTACTACACCAACTATCAATGTAAGTGCTAGTGTTCCCAATATTTGTGGTGCGGCAACTAGTATATTGACAGCTACAGGTGCAGCAACTTATGCTTGGACTGCGTCTGCAAGTTTGTCTGGACCACTTAATTTAGATTTTGTTACTGCTAATCCTACTGCAACCACTACCTATACTGTTACAGGTACAGATGCGTCAGGTTGTATTGCAACTGGTACAGTAACTGTTACTGTAAACCCAGCGATAACTGCTACCGCTACTGCTACTCCTAATGTAGTTTGTACAGGAACTGATAGTCAATTATTGGCTACTTATACTCCTGTTGCAACTGCACCTCCATCTAGCTATATTTTTGCTGGATCGACAGGAACTTACACACCTATAACTGGTGGTACTGTTTCTACTGCAGTGGGTGATGACGTAACTCAGTTTCCATTACCAATTGGTTTTAACTTTACCTATAATGGTACTGTTTTTACTGATTTTGGTTTGAGTACCAATGGTACTATCCGTTTGGGAACCTTAACGCCACCTTCATTCACCAATATCTTGGCAACCACAACCAACAATAACACTATTGCTCCATTGTGGGATGACAATGATAATACTACCGGTACGATAAGCTATCTAGTAACAGGAACGTCTCCTAATCGTGTACTTACTGTTCAATGGGAGAATGTTTCTATTGGTGGTGGTGGTTCTAATGCTAACGCTGTTAATAACTTCCAAGTGCAGTTGTTTGAAACGACCAATGTGGTGCGTTTTAACTATGGTAATTTAGTGCCTAATACTTTGAGTGCTTCTATTGGTATTACCGGAGCTACTGGAAACTTCTTGAGTGTAACTCCTGGAGCTCCTGCGAGTGTTTCTTCTGCAACAGCAAATAACTCAGTTTCATCTGTAGCGAATATTCCAACAGGAACTTCGTATACATTTACACCTCCAGTATTGCCAACGATTACTTATTCTTGGTCTCCAAGTACTTTCTTGAGTGATCCAAACATTGCTAATCCGATTGCAACTGCGGTTACTACAGAAACGACTTAGACTTTAACAGTAACTAGCTCAACAGGTTGTTCAGATACTGAAACTGTAACTGTAGGAATTGCGGCAGCAATTGCTATTACTGGTCAACCACAACCTGCTACTTTCTGTCAAGGAGAGACTGCTTCT
>JBIKRP010000003.1:0-22276 GCA_044349145.1 Flavobacterium sp. | reverse complement strand
GGCCATTTATCATCTTAAAGCAAATGGAGTGAAGTCAATAAATCAAAAAAACGATTTATATAAAAGAACGTCTCGTCGAGTCTTGAGCTATTATGTAGTAGACAATGACCCGCTGTTTTTAGATTTTTGCATTCCTAAAAACACTGCTTTGGACATGGATTTATTAGAAAGTTCATTTGATTTGATGTACAATCCATCCTTTAAAATCCGTCCTCGAGAAAATTGGATGATGCCCACGCCATTTGTCCTCACTGATGCATTGGTGATTCAACAAAAAATCAAACCTACTGTTCAAGTTGCGCCAACAGCACTTTCGGCGGTTCCAAAAATGATGATTTCTAAAGACAGCACATCACAAAATATTGATACATTAAAAACAAAATGACGCAAATCAGTATTTTAGGTTGTGGCTGGCTAGGCTTACCTTTAGCTAAACAATTGATTCAAAATGGATATCCTGTGAAAGGCTCAACCACGTCCGTTGATAAGTTGCCATCACTAGAAAATGCTGGTATCATTCCCTACCAAATTGAACTTTCTTCAGAAGAAATAGAAGGTCCAATAACCGCGTTTCTAGACAAATCAGAAATCTTGATCATCGATATTCCTCCGAAACTTCGCAGCATTGAAAAGGACAATTTCGTTGCAAAAATTCAACTGCTCATTCCAGAGATTGAAAAATCAAGTGTTTCAAAAGTGATTTTTGTTAGCTCGACTTCTGTGTACGCAGATAGCAATGAAATTGTGACAGAAGATTCTATAGCGTCACCTGAATCAGAAAGCGGAAGGCATTTGTTAGCTTCAGAATTGCTGCTAAAAAACAACACTTCATTTAGAACAACTGTCTTGCGTTTTGGAGGTTTGATTGGGCAAAATCGACATCCAATTCGTTTCTTAGCTGGAAGAAAAAACATCGAAAATCCCGACGCTCCAATTAATCTAATTCCCCTAGAAGATTGCATCGGAATCATCGCTAGTATTATTGAACAAGATTGTTGGAATGAAACTTTTAACGCTGTAACACCTTTTCATCCTTCACGAAAAGAATATTATATCGAAAAAGCAATTGAAATGAACTTAGATTTGCCAGAATTTAATGTTGATTCTATTTCAAATGGGAAAACTATTTCAAGTAATAAGATTCAAGATGTTCTTCAATACAAATTCAAAATAAATCCGCTTTAATTTGAAAGCAAAAATTAAAAAGGCTGTTTCATCAAAAATCGAAGCTATCGGACTGCCTATTCTCGCTTTGTGCTGGGTTAGTTTTTTCTGGGGAACGACTTGGATTGCCTCAAAAGAAGGTGTGAAACATATGCCACCAATGCAGCTTGTAGCGATTAGACAATTTCTCGGCGGAATTCTTTACGTTGGCTACTTTCTCCTCAAAAAAACACCGTGGCCCAAACGGAATCAGTGGCGAACAATTCTTATTTTAAGTTTGCTCAATTTCGTTTTGAGTAATGGATTAAGTACCTGGGGAATCAAATATATTAGTAGTGGTTTGGGCGCTATTCTCGGTGCCATCTTTCCGATTTGGATTGTGATCATTATGTATTTCAGAGGTGAAAAATTAAATTCAAAAGCGGTATTTGGAATCGCAACCTGTTTTTTTGGGGTTTGTATTATCTTCTACGAACATTTAAAAGACTTTCTCGATCCAAATTTTAGTTTTGGTATTTTTTTGTCTTTGATCGCGACGCTTACATGGGCCTTTGGCACTATATATACGAAGAAAAAAGCAGCGAGTTTTAATCCATATTTCAGTTTGGGATTGCAAATGTTGATTTCGAGTTTATCACTTTTTACGGTTATTGGCGCCACTGGGAACACGATTCCCTTAACTGATATTCCTTCCAATTCATGGTGGTCGATTGCGTATTTAGTGATCATTGGTTCTGTCTTGACTTTTATCGCATTTATCTACGCCTTACAAAAACTGCCCGCCGAAATCAATAGTATTTATGCTTACATTAATCCAGTTGTCGCTGTGATTTTAGGAGCGATAATATTCGATGAATCTTTAACTTTGTATGTCGCCAGCGGCGGATTTATCGTACTTGTTGGATTGTATTTGGTTAATTTAGCGCTGAGAAAAAAAACAAACCCAATTTAATTTATTGCCTATTATGAAACTATTTCACTACTCTTTACTGTTAGTTTTCCTAAATTCCTTTTATGCCTTTGCGCAAGAAAAGAAGGATGTTGTTGCTCCCAATGAGAACTTGATTACCGAAAACATTCCGGAAATTTCGAAAGACTTGGCGAACAAAGTAAAAAAGTACACCGAAGCGAGAGGCGCAACATTGGCAGCTGTGCATCCCATTACCAATGAGATTGTTGTAGCAACGCGTTTTGGTACAACGCCGCAATTGCATCAGGTAAAGCAACCTCTTGGCGATCGAACGCAAATTACTTTTTTCGACGAGCCGGTTAGCAACGCCATTTTCGAACCGACAAAAGGGAACTATCTCATTTATTCTGCTGATGCTAGTGGTAATGAATTTGGGCAATTATATAAACTCGACCTAAAAACACTCGAATCAACCCTATTAACTGCTGGCGGCCGATCGCAAAATGGCGGCGTAACATGGCGCAAAGACGGAAAAGGATTTTATTATTCGTCGACCAAGCGAAATGGAAAAGATCGCGACATTTATTTTATGGATCCAGAAAATCTTGCTAACGAGAAATTGGTGCTGGAAGTCAAAGGCGGCGGTTGGGGCATTTCTGACATTTCTTCTGATTATTCAAAATTGCTGATTCGCGAATCGATTTCGGCCAATGAATCTTATGTATGGTTATTAGAAGTTGAAACGGGAAAACTCATAGAAGTAACCGATAGAAAAACGCCGAATATATTGCAAAGTGGTGCCAGTTTCTCAAAAAACAATAATGAAATTTGGCTTATGTCCGATAAAGACAATGAGTTTGAACGTTTGGGAACATTTGATTTAACGACCAAAAAATTTACATTTTACACAAGTTCTATTCCGTGGAGTGTTGAAAATTATACACTTTCAGAAGATCAAAAAACTTTGGTTTTCACCACCAACGAGGCGGGCTCCAGTAAAATGTATATCATGGACACTGCTACAAAATTATTCAATGAAGTTAAAAGTTTACCTCCAGGTTTACTTAGTTCAATGCGATTTACTTCTGATGATTCCGCTATTTTCTTTACGCAATCTACTGCAAAATCTGCTTCAGACGTATTCAAGTTGGTACTGAAAACTGGAGAAATTACACGATGGACAAAAAGCGAATTGGGTCAAATTCAAGAATCAGATATTTCGTTACCTAAAGCTATTTCGTGGAAATCTTTTGACAAACTCACCATTACTGGATTTTACTATCCCGCTTCTCCAAAGTTTACAGGGAAAAGACCGGTAGTAATTAATATTCATGGCGGTCCAGAAGGACAATCAATGGCTTCTTTTTTAGGCGCCAATAATTATTACACCAATGAAATGGGTGTGGCCTTTATCGCTCCCAATGTTCGAGGTTCCTCCGGTTTTGGAAAAACATTTTTAACCAAAGACAATGGGTATTTACGAGAAGATTCTGTGAAAGATATTGGCGCATTACTAGATTGGATTGCCTTACAGCCAGAACTTGACAAAGATAAAATTATGATTATGGGCGGAAGTTATGGCGGTTACATGTCGCTAGCAACGGCTTTTCATTATGCGGATCGAATTAAATGCTCTATAGATGTGGTAGGTATTTCCAACTTCAATACATTCTTAAAAAACACGGAAGACTACCGTCGTGATTTACGAAGAGTAGAATATGGCGACGAAAGAATTCCAGAAATGTCTGCGTTCATGGAAAAAATTGCGCCCATCAACAATGTCGACAAGATCAAGAAGCCTATCTTTATTATTCAAGGAAAAAACGACCCAAGAGTGCCACTTTCTGAAGCAACTCAAATGCGTGATAAATTGAAAAGTAACGGAAATATTGTCTGGTATTTAGAAGCCATCGATGAAGGACATGGTTTTAAAAGGAAACCCAATGTTGATTTTCAAAGACTGGCTGTCATTCGATTTATGGAAGAATATCTATTGAAATAAAACAAAAACCCCATCAGTATTGACGGGGTTTTCGTTTATGATTTTACCAGATTTTCACTCGCTTTTCTGGAGCGAGATACATTTTATCTCCCGGTTTAATATCAAACGCTTTATAAAAAGCATCAACATTTAATAACGGTAAATAACCTCTAATTTGATCCGGCGAATGTGGATCTGTTTTTACTTGTGTTTTTAACGCTTCTTCTCTCGATTTGTTTCTCCAAACCGTAGCCCAAGAAATAAAGAATCTTTGTTCAGGAGTAAAACCGTCAATCAGTGGTTGCTTAGGTTGCGATTTCAAATACATTTGCAATCCGTCATAAGCTGCGTTAACACCTCCTAAATCTCCAATATTTTCGCCCAAAGTAAACTTTCCGTCAACTTTTACCCCAGGCAAAACTTCCACCGCACTATATTGATCTGCTAACGCCGCACCAAGCGTTTCAAATTGCTTTAAGTCTTCTTCTGTCCACCAGTCTACTAAATTCCCGTCGGCATTGTAACGCGACCCCGAATCATCAAAGCCATGAGAGATTTCATGCCCGATAACAGCTCCGATGGCACCGTAATTTACAGCCTCGTCTGCTTGATAATTGTAATATGGTGTTTGCAAAATAGCCGCGGGAAAAACAATTTCGTTGTACGATGGATTGTAATAAGCATTCACGGTTTGCGGCGACATAAACCATTCTGTTTTATCAACCGGTTTGTCTAATTTTTGCATATCATCATTGAAACTCCAAAGTGAAATGGCATTGACGTTTTCAAAATAGCTTCCTCCTTCACTAGCTGATTTGATGTTTAATGTAGAATAGTCTTCCCATTTATCTGGATAACCAATTTTGATAATTAGTTTATCTAGTTTTTGAATTGCCTTTACTTTTGTTGCTGCCGACATCCATGTCAGTGCATTAATCCTAACTTTATACGCCGCTATTACGTTTTGAATCATTTTCTCCGCTTTAGCTTTGGCTGCTGGCGGGAACATTTTGTCTACATATAACTTCCCTAAAGCCTCACCAATCGAATTGTTAACCGTCTGCAGAGCGCGCTCTTCGAGTGGTCTTCTTTTCAAAATACCATTTAATGTCGTTCCGTAAAAATTGAAATTTGCATCTCCAATCTTATTTGATAATTGACCCGCAGTTCTGTTCAACAATGTCCAACGCATATACTGTTTGCAATCTTCCAATTTATTAGAAGCCAATATCGTTTGCAAGGCTTGCATATAGCGCGGTTGTGATACAATGATAGTGTCGATTTTTTTGAATCCTAACCCAGAAAAATAATCTACCCAATTAACAGCAGGCACCATTTTTTGCAATTCTGGCAGTGTCATTGGATTGTATTGTTTTCTGCTGTCTCTTCTTTCTACTCTATTGAGTCTAGGTTTTGACATCTCTAATTCGAGATCCAATACTTTTTGCGCTTTGATTAGATTATTTGCGGGTGTATCATCTTGAAAGAAAGCAAACATCTTTGCCAAATGGGTGACGTACTTTTCGCGTTTTTCTTTCATATCTTTCTCTTCAGAAATATAGTAGTCTTGATCTGGAAGACCCAATCTGCCTGGCATCAAATTCACTGAGTTCTTGTTACTGTCTTTATCATCAGCGCCGATGCCGATAGAGAAAAATCCAATCCCGCCGATCGGTTCCATTTCAATCATTAGTTTGAGCAGGTCTTCATTGTTTTTGACAGCATTAATTTTGTCCAAATACTTTTTGATTGGATTGATTCCTTGCGCATTTCTCGACACTGTATCTATAATAGATTTGTAGAAAGTTACTGTTTTACCTTGGTCTGAATCGGCTTTGTATATCGGGTTTTTGACTGCATCTTTCAAAATATTGAGCGCGTCCTTTTCTGTTTTTTCGAATAGAATATAACTACTTCCGTAAGAAGTTTTGTCGCTTGGAATTTCTGTCTTGTCTAACCATGCGCCATTTACGTAGCGATAAAAATCATCGACTGGTTTTACTTTTTGATCCATGTCGGATACATTTATTCCTAGACTTGTTTGCTTTTTGGTTGTCTGCGCTTGCATACTGTGGCAACCCATAATTATTACTGAAGAAAAAAGAAGTGTTTTAATTGATTGCATTTTGATGAAATAGTATTGAAATTAATTTTTGATTATTTTTTTTGTAATGCTTTGATTATCGGTCTTAAAGTTCAAAAAGTAAACCCCATTTGCAGCATTTGTCAGGTCTATCGCAAAATTACTTTGGATGTTTTTGAATTCGTTTTTCGATAGTAGTATTTTGCCCGTTATGTCATAAACATCTATCGATTTTGGAATTGCATTTCCAAAAGACACATTAAAAATAGATTTCGACGGATTTGGATAGACTGCTAATTTCTCGACATCAAAATCTTGGTTCGCTAAAACTCCATCAACCATAAAATTATCAATGATAGCGCCTTCGTAATTTGTAATTTCGTTCGATTTGAAGACAAATCTAAAAATCACATTACTTTGATCGTTTATAAAATTTAGAGGCAGATTGTATTCTATAAAATTTAAGTTTCTTCCTGACCATTGAGATCCAATGCAATTTAAGCAACCACCACCAGTAGGAGAAGGCACAGAAAAAGAGTTATACCAATTGATGTCAGATGCTGTTCCCAATGTTTCCCAATTGATTCCAAAATCTGTTGAATACTGCATATAAAGCACATCTCGTGAGTTTTGTAAATCAAATGCCAGATTAAATTTAATCACTGGATTTACCACTTGTGTCAAGTTATAACATTGCGAAACCAAGTAGGCGGTCGTATCATCTGGATAATTGGCAGACAGGTTTGTTGCATAGACTTGATTTGCCGGAGATACTGTATTTAAAAGCGTTTTTGTACTAACACCTTTCTCCCATAATTGCTCTTGTCCGATTTGATTGTAGGAGATTAAGTTTGGCGTTCCATTTTCGAAAGTGTTTGCAATTCCAACGGTTCCAGCATTATTTACATAAAACAACGTGCTCGATTGGTTATTAGATTGGTTCTCATCACTACTTATGTTTGCCGTTACGTTCAAGTAATATGCTCCAGAATCGGTAACTATTTGAGGTAAATCTAACGTTGTTTCCTCTAAAGAATTTAGGTTTCCGTTCCAAACAAAATTCAATGGCGTGCCATTATATTGGTAGTCAAAAGTAATGGTATTGATTGTATTTGTGCCTCTGTTCTGAATTGTAACTTGAGGAAAATAAGTGCCGTTACATACGATTTCTCCAGATTGCATTTGTGATTGTGAGATCTTAAGGTCATTCTGTAGAATTTCAAATGGAATACTTGTTTGCCAAACACCTCTTCCGTAAGTCGACGCAATTAGTTTTTCGTCTTGCAAATTAATCGCTAAATCAGTGACACTTACATTTGGCAAATTCGTGTCGAATGGTTCCCATTGAGAAAGTGTATCGTCTCTGTAGTAAACTCCGAGGCTTGTACCAATGTAAAGCGGGTTTCTAGAATTTTGTCCTTGATGAACAATTACGTTTTTACCAATGCCTGGTAATCCGGTATTGAAATTAGAAAATGAAGTCCCGCCATTTGTTGATCGATAGGCTTGGCCAGACGTGCCTTGTGTTGTCAAATATAAAATATTGCTATCCGAAGAGTGAACGGCAACCGAAGTAATGTTAGTCGGTGCGACATATAGCAAATTAAAATTGATTCCCTTATTCGTGCTCTTATACAAAATCCCTCCATTGACAACATACACGATATTATCATCGCTCGGGTCAACAGTAACCAATTCTAAATTACTTCCACTAAGTCCAGAAACGCTTTGAAGTACCCATGCCGAACCATTAAGTCGATACAACTGACCGAATCCAGCAAAAATTTCTCCTGCAGAATTTGCCTTTAATGGCGTCACCCAATTACCAGATTGTCCTGCTGGTGGTCCAACCGTTGATGTTAAAGAAGTTCCGCCGTTATTGCTTATAAACAAGCTGTCTCCATAATATAAGAAACCGTAAAGCAAGCTGCTATTGGTTGGGTCAATTGCATTGTCCATTCCGTCACCACCGTGATAACTTTTCCACAAAGTATTACTATAGCCAAAGCCTCCATTATCTTGGAATCCGGCAACCAATTTAGATGCTGTTTGCTTTGCAACATCAATCTTATAAATCTGACCTATTTGAGCAGCGCCGGTTTTGTCTACGAAAGTTCCGCCGTTATCTTGAGAAAGATAAATACCGCCATCACTGCCGCAATAGAGATTGTTTCCAAAATAACCCAAATAATGAATATCCGCATGCGTAAACCTGCTATTGTAAGTATTCCAATCGTTCAACCGAGTCACCGTTGCTCCGCCATTAGAAGATTTCCAAACATTTAAACAACCTGTATAAATTTCTTCTGCATTGGATGAAGAAGCCGCTAACGCCAAATCGTAAAAGGCTTGTGTGTTTTGAAATATATCTGTGGTTCCAGAGGTTTTTACAAAACTCGTCCCGCCGTCAACAGATTTATATATTCCCTGAAAAGCAGTTGAAGTCGCTGCGCTTAGGATATAAACATAATTTGAATTTGCTGGAGTAACATCCATGATTAATCTTCCTGAATTTGAAGGTAAACCCGCAGTAATCGTTGTAAACGTGCTTCCTTCATCCGTTGATCTAAAAAATCTATTCCCTGAAACGGCGTATACTATTGAAGGATCGCCGGGCTTTAATCGAATAGAACCTTGCGAAAAATTACCAGTTCGTACATTAGTCCATGAATTACCACCATCAACTGTCTTAAAAATGCCTGTGTTGGTCGCGCACCACAAAATTTGATTGTTAAAAGGATGAATTAAAATATCTCCCGAACGAGAAGAACTATTGGTAAAGGTCAATCCCGTCGTATTCCATGTTGCTCCACCGTCTAGAGATTTCATGACCCCAATTGAATAACTGTCGCCATTATCCTTGTCGCCAGTTGAGATATAAATAACATTTGGATTCGAATAGTCCACTGCGATTCCCGAAACACCAATTTGTGGTAAATTATCGGACATCGGTTGCCAATTTATACCCGCATCCATACTTTTCCAAATTCCACCTGCGGGTGTTCCCATATATATTGTATTCGGATTTGATGGATCTACATGAACAATATTTACTCTTCCTCTTGCCCTTGTGGATTGCGGTGTTGCATTTGCAAAAGGTCCGATTGGTTCCCAATTACTAGTTGGTGCTACATTTGGACTCGCTAATCTATTTGACTTTGCAGCGTTTTTTTCATTAAAAGCGGCCCACATTTCTCCGGGTGTAATTAAGTATCCCTGCGGATTGGTCATGTTTCTCCAATGATACTCCCATCGCATAAAAGGCTTGTAACCGCTACCTTTTTTGTTTCTATCTCTACTTGCCCAATATTGATCAAAGACAGAAACCAAATGATTGATGTCCGCTTTTCCGCTTTGCGCTAAAGAATCATTCACCAGCCATGGTGCATTCGAATTGTACTGAGAAAAACCACAGTAAAAATTGAAAAATAAAATTATTGCAAGTAATTTTTTCATAGTTAACTTTTTTTCAAATATAATTAAATAATTTTCATCTCTATTCTCTTTAACATTACCCACCTTAACTGGTAAACCGTTCCACCATAATTAACATTCTGTTAATTTAAGTCCTTGTAAGTCTTGTTTTAATACTTTTGTTACAAATTTTTTATATGCTCGAATTCTTAAAAAAATTTCGAATCTTCTTCGGAATCATGTCTGTATTTTCAGTTATCATTGTGTTCTTGTTCTATCAGGCGTTGAAGCCTAAAAAAAACTTGCCAATATATAATCCTGCCGATGTAAATCCAGAATTAGTCGACAGCACGGTGCAATACATTCAAAAATACCATACCATTTCAAATTTTTCTTTCACCAACCAAAATGGGAAAGTCGTCACGCAAAAAGACTATGAAGGGAAAATTTACGTAGCCGATTTTTTCTTTACCACTTGCGGTTCTATTTGTCCCATTATGACCACAAATATGGTCGATGTGCAAAAAGCTTTTGCGAAGAATCCTAAAGTAATGTTGCTTTCACATACCGTTTTTCCCGAAACCGATTCGGTGCCAGTTTTAAAAGCGTATGCTATTAAAAAAGGAGTGAATGACCAAAAATGGAATCTTGTGACCGGCGATAAGAAAGCGATATACAGCATGGCA
This sequence comes from Flavobacterium sp., assembly GCA_044349145.1. Taxonomy (GTDB): domain Bacteria; phylum Bacteroidota; class Bacteroidia; order Flavobacteriales; family Flavobacteriaceae; genus Flavobacterium. The sequence goes on along the minus strand of JBIKRP010000003.1, from coordinate 12,038 downwards.
AGAAAATCATATTTAGCGGTGAAGCTCGGGAAACCTTCCGAATTGTATGATATGGTGCACACAGAGAACTTCGTCTTGGTAGACACGAGGAGACGCGTTCGGGGTTTTTATGATGGAACCAAAAAAGAAGAAATACAGCGACTTATTGAAGATATCAACTGGCTGCTTACACAAGAATAATGCAGCACTTTTATTATGCATTTATTTCTGTTGATACTATTTTTATCTTTACTTTTGCAATCTTAATTCAATCTAAATAAGATTTGAAAACAACCATTTCCAGTTTAAAAAAAGGCGAAAAAGCGCGCATTGAAGCGTTTGATGTAGAATCCATTCCACTAAAATTATTGGAAATGGGTTGCTTGCCCGGAAATGTTGTTGAGTTACTTCAAATTGCTCCTTTTGGAGATCCATTGTACTTGAATATCAATGGGTGTCATCTAGCGATTCGGTTAGAAACTGCCCGAGAAATTGAAGTGACACTTTTCGAAAAAGGCACGATATGAAAAGTAAACAAAACATCAATGTTGCTTTAATTGGAAATCCTAATACAGGAAAAACATCTGTATTTAATCAACTTACGGGTCTCAATCAACAAGTGGGAAATTATCCCGGAATAACCGTTGAAAAGAAAATCGGTTTCTGTAAATTACCTAACAACATCAAAGCAAACATTCTTGATTTGCCAGGAACTTACAGTCTAAATGCAAGTTCTATTGACGAAAATGTGGTCATCGAGTTGCTGTTGAATAGAAATGACAAACTTTTTCCAGACGTAGCACTTTTGATTACTGATGTTGAAAATTTAAAAAGAAACTTACTTCTTTTTACCCAAATAAAAGACCTCGAGATTCCAACGATTTTGGTCATCAATATGGCGGATCGTATGAAATATAAAGGAATTTCCCTTGATATTCCGTTGTTGGAGGAAAAATTGAAGACCAAGATTGCCTTAGTGAGTTCACGAAAAGGATTAGGAATTGAAGAGTTGAAAAATCTAATCGTCAATTATAAATCTATTTCAACCGAACCTTGCCTAAATGCATCTTCGATTGATCCGGTCTATTTTGAAAATCTTCGTAAAACTTTCCCCAATCAGTTGTTGTATAAGCTCTGGTTGGTTATTACCCAAGATGTTAATTTCTTGAATTTAGATCGAAATGAAATTCGAGGTTCTTTCACCAAATCACATGCGGATCTGAAACGATTGCAACAAAAAGAAACTATCAAACGCTATCAGTTTATCAATGATGTTTTAAAAGAAGGACAGCAGATTGACACCGCCAATGCCAAAGATTTTCGAAGCAAACTGGATCGCGTATTGACTCATAAATTTTGGGGTTATGTAATTTTCTTTTTAATCTTATCGGTGATATTTCAATCTATTTTTGATTGGTCTAAAATCCCAATGGACGCCATAGATGGGGCATTTGCCAACTTAAGTGCCTTGGCAAACGAGAAGTTGCCCGCTGGCGTTTTAACGAATTTAATTGCTCAAGGTATTATTCCCGGCATTGGTGGAATATTAATTTTCATCCCACAAATTGCTTTTCTTTTTATGTTTATTTCGATTCTTGAGGAAAGTGGTTATATGAGTCGAGTCGTCTTCTTGATGGACAAAATCATGCGCCGATTTGGCCTTTCTGGAAAAAGTGTCGTGCCATTAATTTCCGGCACTGCTTGTGCCATTCCCGCAATTATGGCGACAAGGAATATCGAAAACTGGAAAGAACGATTGATTACTATTTTGGTAACGCCATTTACGACTTGTTCCGCACGATTACCAGTGTATGCGATCATCATTGCTTTAGTCATTCCTGATCAATATGTTTTGGGAATCATCAACTTACAAGGATTGACCTTAATGCTGCTGTATCTTATCGGATTTGGCTCTGCTATTTTTTCTGCCTATTTATTAAATAAAGTTTTGAAAATAAAAGGGAAAACCTATTTCGTGATTGAAATGCCAAATTATAAATTACCTCTTTTTAAAAATGTTTTCATCAATGTAATTGAAAAAACCAAAGCCTTTGTATTTGGTGCTGGAAAAATTATTTTGGCCATTTCAATCGTATTGTGGTTTTTGGCGTCTAATGGTCCTGGCGAAAATTTTAACAATGCAGAAAACATTATTAAAGAAAAAAATATTGCAAGTCCATTGTCACAATTTGATTTAGATAGTGAGGTCGCTTCCCAAAAATTAGAAAATTCTTACATTGGTTTGATGGGCAAATCTATTGAACCTGTTATTTCTCCACTAGGATACGATTGGAAAATCGGCATCGCAGTGATTAGTTCATTTGCTGCTCGTGAAGTATTCGTTGGCACTTTAGCTACTATTTACAGTGTTGGAGACACCGATAATGACAACACCATCAAAAACAAAATGCAAGGGGAAATCAACCCTGTAACTGGCAAAAAAGTTTTCAACTTTGCCTCTGGAGTTTCGTTGCTGCTATTCTATGCATTTGCCATGCAGTGCGCTAGTACCTTAGCAATAACCAAAAAAGAAACCAACTCGTGGAAATGGCCTTTGGCGCAACTTATTTTTATGAGTGGTTTGGCTTATATTGTAGCGCTGTTGGCTTATCAAGTGCTTCAATAACTGCACACTTTTTCTACAATTAGTTTAACAAAAGTTAAAAGCAAAAATTTATTATTTTTAATTTGTCTAAATAAGAATTAGCGTTTATATTTGCCGAAAATTTATCACAAATTCGACAATGAAATTACTTTTTTCCGCCGTTCTTTTTTCAATTTCCTCTTTTCTAGTTGCCCAAGAAGATCTTTATGATCTTGCCTTAAATGATACTGTCAAGAAACTTTCAACAGTTACTATTATCGTCAAACAGCAAACTCCTGAAAGATTGCATGAAATCGAAAATAACGCACTCTTCTCTGGAAAGAAAAACGAGGTCATTCGAATGGCGAATATCAATGCCAATTTTACTACTAACAATGCCCGTGAAGTATTTTCAAAAGTACCAGGAGTTTCTGTTTGGGAAAATGAAGGTTCCGGCATCCAAATTAATGTGGGTGTCAGAGGATTAAGCCCTAATAGAAGCTGGGAACTCAATACGCGTCAAAACGGCTACGACATTTCTTCTGATATTTTTGGTTATCCAGAAGCGTACTATAACCCGCCGCTAGAAGCCGTAGAATCTATTCAATTGGTTCGCGGCGGCGCATCGCTGCAATTCGGTTCCCAATTCGGAGGAATGCTCAATTATGTTTTAAAAAGAGAAACAGAAAAACCATTTTCTTTTGAAACCCAAAACACGCTAGGCAGTTACGGCTTGATGAGCTCCTATAATGCTATTGGCGGAACTAAAAACAAGTTCTCTTACTACGTTTACAATCACTTTAGAACAGGAAATGGATGGAGAGAAAATAGCAATTATGAAGTAAGAAACTCGCATGCTTTTGTCGCCTATCAATTTTCTGCTAACACCAAATTATCGCTCGAGTACACCAACATGGATTATGAAATGCAACAAGCTGGTGGTTTGACTGACGCGCAATTCAAAGACAATCCAAGACAATCGTTTCGTGCACGAAATTGGATGGGAACACCCTGGAATGTCGCAGCTTTAGTTTTAGATACAAAACTGTCTTCAAACTTGACCTTAAATACCAAACTATTTGGCCTTATGGGTGAACGAAACAGCGTTGGATTTACCTCAACACCAGACAAAGCTGATGCAATTGATGCGACCACAAATGACTATGCCAATAATCGTCAAGTAGATCGCGACTTTTATAAAAATTTAGGTATAGAGACACGAAGTATATACAGTTATAAACTTGGAAAACAAAATCAGAATTTGGCTTTTGGAGCGAGACTTTATAGAGCCAATACAACGCGAAAACAGGCAAAAAATGGGACAACAGCTTCCGATTTTGATTTAGAAATTGACGGTCGGTTTTCTCGCACCTTAGACTTTCAAACTGACAATATTGCTTTCTTTGCGGAAAATCAATTTAAGATCAGCGATAATTTGAGTGTAACTCCAGGAATACGTTATGAAAACATCAAATCGTCGATTGAAGGGCGACTGGGTATCAAAGATGGAAACGATGACAATGTTACACCAGAAAGTTTAACTCGTAACAAAATCCTAATGGGAATTGGTGTTGAATATAAACTCAACAAAACTAATTTTTATGCTAATTTCTCCCAAGCATTTCGACCAGTACTGTTTTCTGATATCACGCCGCCTACAACAAATGATGTCATCGATAAAAATTTAAAAGACGCGGACGGCTATAACTTTGACTTTGGTTACCGGGGAAATTTGCTAGGATGGATCAATTTCGATGTAGGATATTTTTACCTAAACTACAACAACCGCATTGGAGGGATTCGCAAATTTATCAATGACGACCCAAATAAAGACACCTATTTGTTTAGAACCAATCTAGGAACAACAGTTCATAAAGGAATTGAAAGTTTTGTCGATTTGAATATTTCAAAAGCAATTAAGGTAAACCAACAAATTGGCGACATCCAATTATTTACGACACTAAGTTTTATTGATGCAACCTATACTGATTTTAAAATCACACAAGTTTCCGGAATAGTTCCAGACATTACACTTACAGAAAGTAATCTAGCAGGCAATCGTGTTGAAAATGCACCTCGTTATATTCACAATTTTGGTATCACTTGGAGTTACAAGAGCTTTTCTTCAACCCTTCAAAACCGAAGAACTGGGAAAGTCTATTCCGACGCAAACAACACAGAAACTCCTTCGGCTAGCGGTGTCACCGGAAAACTTGACGGTTATTCTGTGTATGATCTTTCGATGGAATATCGATTCTTAGAGAAGTTTAATGTTCGTGGCGGAGTCAATAATTTATCGAACACAATCTACGCAACCAGAAGAGCAGGCGGTTATCCTGGCCCAGGAATTTTGCCAAACGACGCCCGAACTTTCTTTATAAGCGTTGGTGTTAAATTATAATCTTAAAGAAATTAAAGTCCTATCTGTAAACAATGAATTTTCAAGAAATTGCCGTATATATTATCCTAGGTTTTGCCATCGGTTTTCTGGCACGGAAGTTTTTTTGGAAGAAAAAATCAAAGAAAAACTGTGGCACGGACGATTGTGGATGTCAGTAGATTACTTGGCGATTTCTACTTTAATACAATAGTCTTTGGGATTAATTTTGATGCTGTCTTTAGGATAAGGAAGCAGTCTCATCGATTTTATTTTACCGACAGGAATAGCTAGTGTTTTTGCCAACCATGCTTTATTTTCCTCCACTTTTTTAGAAGAGAAAGTGATTACTTCTTCGTCTTTCCATTTTTTGTTTTGGTAAACAGAAATGAGCACCTGAGCCTCACCTGCCCAGACACAACTTAACCCTTCCGGACAGCGTGCGTCTGAAATCACTTGCTTTAAAACAAGTTGCGTTCCTTTGGTTTTTACGGTCTTATTTTGAGTAATCGTAAAATCAGCTAGTTTCTTTCCCTTTCTACCTTTTTGCGCTATCGTCGAGCAACTCAGTACACTCAAGAATAGCAGAAATATTACTTTTTTCATATTGGTTGATTGACGAAAATTAATTCAATTTTATAAAAAGATTGCTTCCAATTTTATTCGAAATTACCATTTCTTTTTTATCAAGGCTAATTTTCAAAGACAAATCAAAATCTTCTTTTGCAAGCAAAGTGATTTCTGAACCTAATGAAATCTTATTCGTATCAAGATATTTTAAAAAAGCTGCCGACGAATCTTTGACGCCCACACAAATTCCCTTTTGATTGGGTGTGAGTTCAGAAAGCAGTACTTTTTCAATCGATACAATGTTTCCTTCATGGTCTGGAATAGCGTCTCCGTGTGGATCTTTGGTTGGATTTCCCAGAAAATTTGCCAATTTATTGATGAGTTGTTCCGACTTAATATGTTCTAATTGTTCCGCAATATCATGCACTTCATCCCACGGGAAATTCAATTTTTCTACCAAAAAAACTTCCCACAAACGGTGTTTGCGAACAATCATTTTTGCGGCCAATTGTCCTTTTTCGGTGAGTGAAACACCTTGATATTTTTTATAATGAATCCAATCTTTGTCTGCCAACTTCTTCAACATATCAGTCACAGACGAAGCTTTGGTTTCCATCTTTTCTGCGATGGCGTTGGTGCTCACTTCAGCTTCTGAAATGGTGGTGAGATGGTAGATGGTTTTGAGATAATTTTCTTCGGATAAAGTCATATTGATTTGGGATTTTGGATTTGACCGAATACTAGCCCTGATGGCAGTGGCATCCTTTTTTGTTTTAGAAAAAGTCCCTCGGCTGCACTCGGGATGACAAAACAAAAAAGATATAACGAACAGCAGGTATCAGCTCCTAATTTTTAATAATAAACAACGGAATTTTGATTTCGTGACGAACCTGATCTACCGTAGTTCCAAAAACTAAGTCTTTGAACGTATGATGCCCGTGTGTGCCCATAATAAGAATATCAAAATTGCTTTCATTGACTATTTTTGCGATGCTTTTACCCGGTTTGCCAAAGCCTAATTTTGAAACGACTTGGTAACCTTTTTCGGTTAACATCTGAACATATTCTAGCAACAATGCTTCGTCGATTGTTGTTTCGTGATCGCTTACATCTTTCCCATACATCAACGCTCCGACCGTCTCTACGACGTGAATCAGGGTGTAATTAGCGTCTTTTCCACCTAAGTCTATAGCGTGCTGTAATGCTTTTTCGTCGGCAGATGAAAAGTCGACGGTAACTGCAATATTCTTTTTAGCATTGCTCTGATAATGGGCAAATTTCAATGCAATCGTGTGCGGAGAGTGATTGTCTATAATCGTTTTGGATTTTGTCAACAGCGGCTTAAACACAATATAGAGCAGCAAAATTAAGAAGCCAATTGCCAAAGGCACAACGGTAAACCACAAAATAATTGGGTTTTCAGATGTTTCTAACCACCCTGTGATTTCATCAAAAACAAGTTTGGCATTTAGCGAAACGATGATACTAGCAATAATCCAAGCTGCAATTTGGGTTGCTCGGCTAATGTGAAAACCTTTCATTTTCGATTTGTCGCTGACAAAATGTATCAAAGGGATAATCGCAAAACCGAGTTGTAAACTCAATATGACTTGACTTAGGATTAACATTTTTCCGGTCACGCTTTCTCCGTAAACGGAGATCACAATGACTGCAGGAACAATGGCGATAAGTCGCGTGATGATGCGTCGAACCCATGGCTGTATTCTCAAGTTCAGATAACCTTCCATTACGATTTGACCTGCCAAAGTTCCGGTAATTGTCGAGCTTTGTCCGGCGGCAATCAGTGCTACTGCAAATAATATTGGCGCCCATTTGGTTCCTAAGATTGGCTCTAAAAATCGATGTGCGTCCTGAATTTCGGCCACTTCAAACATCCCGTTTTTATAGAAAGTCGCCGCGGCTAAAATTAAAATGGCAGCATTGACAAAGAAAGCTAAGTTCAATGCAATCGTGCTATCGATAAAGTTATATTTTAAAGCTTGCTTGATGCCAGCTTTACTTCGGTCGAATTTTCGCGTTTGCACTAATGAGGAATGTAGGTACAAATTGTGCGGCATTACCGTCGCTCCAATGATTCCAATAGCAATATATAAAGCGGTTTCATTTGGGAGCGATGGAATCAATCCGTAGATGATTTTAGGCATTTCTGGTTGGGCAAATATCATTTCAAAAATGAAAGAAAAACCAATAATGGCGACGAGTACGATAATGAACGCCTCCATTTTTCGCATGCCTTTATTGATTAAAAACAGCAGTAAAAAAGTATCTAAAACAGTGATTATAACGCCATCGATGAGTGAAATACCGAACAGTAAATTTAATCCTATTGCCATTCCCAAAACTTCTGCCAAATCACAAGCGGCAATCGCAATTTCTGCTAAAAAGTAGAGAATATAGTTGATGAATTTTGAATACGTTTCGCGAGAAGCTTGCGCCAAATCGCGCTGGGTTACGATTCCCAATCGGGCGCTTAAACTTTGTAAAAGCAACGCCATAATGTTGCTCATGAGCAAAACCCATAACAAAGCATAGCCAAACTGACTTCCACCAGCGATATCGGTAGCCCAGTTTCCGGGATCCATATAGCCGACGCTAATCAAATATGCCGGACCAAAAAAGGCGAGAATTTTTCGAAAAACTGTCGTTTTGTTTTGAGTAGGAACCGATTGGTTTACCTCTTCTAATGACTTACTCATAACCTAATTTTTAGCAAATATAAAATTTAATTTGATTTGGGTAAATAATTTTTTAGCTTTGTCTAAAAATTTGTAATAATGAAGTATTCTTTGCTCTTTTTCGTTGCTTTGTTTTCTTATGGAACGTTTGCTCAGCAAGTCGAACCCATTCAAGCGGATCGTCCAGATCAAACCGAAACGCCTTCCTTAGTTCCGAAAGGAATGTTTCAATTGGAAGCGGGATTTACTTATCAAAGAAATAGAGCCAAAAGCACGTCATTGGCTTTGCCTACCGCTTTGTGGAAATACGGTGTCAATGAAAATTTTGAGTTGCGCTTGATTACTGAACTTGCCGTTGACAAAGACTTTGACCAGCAGACTTCTGGAATTAATCCGATATTAATTGGTTGCAAAATAAAAATTGCCGAAGAAAAGGGCATTTTTCCTAAGACTTCCATTATTGGGCATATGTCTATTCCAAATGCTGCATCAACGCCATATAAAACCGAATTTTATGCGCCTGAATTTCGTTTTGTCATGCAACATACTTTATCCGAGCGATTTTCTCTAAGCTATAATTTAGGCAGTGAGTGGGATGGCATTACTCCTGAACCCACGTTCATTTACACGTTGACGACAGGTTGTGCCATTACTGAAAAACTTGGCTCTTATGTTGAATTGTTTGGATTTGCGCCACAAAAACAAACGGCCAACCACAGTTTTGACGGCGGAATTACCTATTTGATTACAAACGATTTTATGCTAGATTTGTCCTCGGGTGTCGGGCTAACCGAATTGGCACCTGATTACTATTGCGCTTTCGGGTTTTCATTTAGAATGTAACATGCAACACTATCATTATATTTTCACCGGAACCGGATTGTCGACTTTGATGACGGTTCGTGAAATGATAGTTTCTGGAAAATTCAAAAACCAATCGATTTTGCTTCTCGATCAAGATGCAAAAAAAACCAACGACAGAACTTGGTGTTTGTGGGAAGAAGAATCTTCGTTTCCTAACTTGATTCATCAGCAATGGCCGAAAGCACTTTTTAAAAATGCGGTGCTCGACAAGGAAATGGATTTGAGTCCATATTGCTATTATATGTTGAAAGGTTTGGATTTTTACAATGCCACTTTTGATCTCATAGCCAAAGAAAACAACATCACTTTTTTACAGCAAAAAGTAGTCGATTTTGAAGAACTTGGTTCTCATTGTTTGGTAAAAACCGAAACACAATCGTTTACGTGTAACAGAATCATCAATGCTATTTATAATCCGGAAATTGTAAAAAACCAATCGCAATTCCCGCTTTTGCAACAACATTTTATAGGTTGGTTTATCAAAAGCAAAGAAGCTGTGTTTACTGATAATTGCGCGACTTTTATGGATTTCTCTGTGGCACAAAAAGGAAATACGCGCTTTATGTATGTGTTACCTTTTTCACCAAACGAAGCGCTGATCGAATACACTTTGTTCTCGAAAGATCTTCTAGAAAAAAGCGAATACGAAAACGCCATTAAAGATTACATCCAACAACTCGGCATTACCGAATACGAAATCATCGAAAAGGAACACGGCAATATTCCCATGACCTGTTATCCGTTTTGGAAAAACAACAGCAAAAACGTCATCAATGTTGGTTCTGCTGGCGGTTGGACAAAGGCAAGCACGGGATTTACTTTTAAAAACACGATCAAGAAATCTAAATTGTTAGTCACTTTTTTATCCAATGAAAAAGACTTTCGCCACTTTCATCAGAAAGATCGATTTTGGTTTTACGATTTGTTGCTTTTAGACATTCTCGACAAACACAACGAAAAAGGCTCGTCTATTTTTACTTCTTTATTTCAAAAAGGGAAAGCTTCGTTAATCTTTAAATTTCTAGACCAAGAAACTTCCGTTTGGGAAGATTTGCAAGTCATTTGGAAATGTCCGAAAGCCCTATTTATAAAAGCATTGTTTAAGAGAATATTATAAAGCTACAACTCAAACCTTACATGTTCTTATATGCCTTTTATGGTTAATTTTGTTTTTCTTCAAACCGTATAAGACATATAAGGGCATATAAGATTGATGATAAAAAAGCAAGTAGTAACTTAGTGGCAACAGCTTTCGTTTTCTAACAAATCTTTAAGATACCCATTTATATTTCTGCTTATATTTGCATCATGATTTTTAAATCTAAAATCAGCACACGAGCGTCAGCGAACTGGCGAAGCAATCTAAAATATAAAATATTATGTATCCAGAAGAAATGGTTAAACCGATGCGAAACGAACTTGCTGAAGTGGGTTTCCAAGAATTATATAGCGCAGAAGCCGTTGAAAATGCTTTAAAATTAGACGGAACAACTTTAGTGGTTGTGAATTCTGTTTGCGGTTGTGCTGCCAGAAACGCACGTCCCGGAGCAAAAATGAGTTTAGATGGCGCTAAAAAACCAGATCATTTAGTGACTGTTTTTGCAGGTGTCGATAAAGATGCCGTAGATGCTGCCAGACAACATATGTTTCCTTTTCCTCCATCATCGCCGAGTATGGCTTTGTTCAAAAATGGGGAATTAGTGCACATGTTAGAGCGCCATCACATTGAAGGTCGCCCAGCGGAGTTGATCGCGGAGAACTTGAAAGACGCTTACGAAGAGTTTTGTTAACCTAATGCCGCCAAGGCACTAAGGCTCGAAGATTAGAAAAGACACATTCATTTGTGTCTTTTTTGTTTTAAAAACTTCGCGTCTTTGCGTCTTTGTTGCAAAAATGTATCTTTGCCGTGAATTCTTCCAATTAGAGTTCATCACTTATTTCTCACTTAAACGTTTATAGCATGCAACTGTATAACACTTTAAGCGCAGAAGAAAGAGCGCAGCTTATTGATGAAGCTGGCCAACAAAGACTTACTTTGTCTTTCTATGCGTATACCAAAATTGAAGATCCCAAAAAATTTCGCGACGATTTATTTATCGAATGGAACAAACTCGATGCCCTAGGTAGAACGTATGTTGCCAAAGAAGGAATCAATGCGCAAATGTCTGTTCCCGCCGAAAATATCGAAGCATTCCGGGAAACTTTAGAAGTTTATGACTTTATGAAAAACATTCGGCTGAACGTCGCAGTCGAACAAGACGATCATTCGTTTTTAAAACTAACCGTAAAAGTTCGCGACAAAATTGTAGCAGACGGACTCAATGACGAAACGTTCGATGTGACCAACATTGGTGTTCATTTGAAAGCGAATGAATTCAACGAAATCATCGAAGATCCCAACACGATTGTTGTCGATTTTAGAAATCATTACGAAAGTGAAATTGGTCATTTTAAAGGTGCGATTACGCCTGACGTGGAAACATTTCGCGAAAGTCTGCCGATTATCAATGAGCAATTAAAAGACTTCAAAGAAGACAAAAATCTCGTGATGTATTGCACTGGCGGAATTCGTTGTGAAAAAGCGAGCGCATTCTTCAAGCATCAAGGCTTTAAGAATGTTTATCAACTCGAAGGCGGCATTATCAATTACGCCAAACAAATCAAAGAAGAAGGTTTGGAGAGTAAATTTATCGGGAAAAACTTTGTGTTTGACCACCGTTTGGGAGAAAGAATTACAGACGATATCGTGTCGCAATGCCATCAATGCGGCAAACCGTGCGACAATCATACGAATTGCGAAAATGAAGGTTGTCATTTGCTTTTTATTCAATGCGATGAATGAAAAGCGGTCATGGAAAATTGTTGTTCAGTGGAATGCCAAGAGATTATTCACTTGCCTATGGATGAGCAAATCAGACTTCGTCGAGGCGTTTCCGTAGGCAATAAGATCTTCCGAAAAGGAAAATCC
>JBIKRP010000102.1:0-6618 GCA_044349145.1 Flavobacterium sp. | reverse complement strand
AAAGTTTATGGTATGAATTAAAATTCGTTAAACAGCTGATTTAGGGTTGATTTTTAACATTGTACCGCGCACGACCCGCACCTTAATCTTAAAGCGAAGCTGTCTATAGATCAAATAATCCACAATTGATTAAAGAAAATAATAACTCACAAACCAAGAATAATCAACTACTTTCTCGAAAATTCACTCAAAGTACTAAAAGCGAAACGAACAAAACGCTCACTTTTAGTTTAGTAACAACTGCTATGTCGAGAATAGCCGAGCCCAAAAGTATACTTTCACCTTTCGAAGTATAACCATCCACGATTGCGGTTATAAATGCAGTTTTTTTCGACATCACTTTTTTTGTTTTGAATGTGCAAGATAATTTTTTTGCAAATAGTATTTTAAGTTTCTATAAAAAGTTCTGTTGAAATTTGAACACGGCAAAATTTTAGTTGTTTTACGCTTTCCTAATACTTTATAAACTGATGTTGCGTTATTTACTCAATTGTTCAGATCGACAAAGCTGAAATATCACAGTAGGCTTATCGAGTAGCTTATGACGAGTCCAGCAAAATCAACGTTTTCGAACCCTTATCAATTAAAGTAAAAAAAGTTTTTTTATTTCAACTAAAAAATTAAATTTGCTCCTATTCAAGTTAATTACAACTAAAACTAATAAATTATTTAAAACTATTAAAATTAAAAAAAATGGCAAACGTTAAAAAAGAAGGTGGTTCAAACTTAGGAGGGATGTTCTCTGCGATCGTGATTGTAGCATGTATTTTTGTTGGATTCTTGATTTGGAATTTCATCATGGGTGACGGGTCGAATTTTGAAGGAGGAGTGAACACAGGTAGTCCACTAAAAGGAAATTATTTAGCAATGGTTTACAAAGGAGGTGCAATTGTTCCTGTTTTGATGGGATTGTTATTGATGGTAGTTGTTTTTTCTATTGAAAGATATTTTGTAATTACTAAAGCGACCGGAAAAGGGAACTTAGATCAATTTATGCAGAATGTTCAAACTAGTATTAAAGGAGGAAAAATTGATGAAGCAATTGCTGCTTGTGATAAACAACAGGGTTCTGTTGCTAATGCGATAAGATCTGCCTTAGTAAAGTATCAAGATGTGAAAAAAGAAGGTTTTAACAGCGAAGAGGCTTCCGAAACGATTCACAAAGAAATTGAAGAAGCAACTTCATTAGAAATGCCAATGTTGGAGCAACACATGACGATTTTGTCGACTTTAGTTTCTTTAGGTACACTTGCTGGGCTATTGGGGACAGTAACAGGGATGATTAAAGCATTTGCTGGATTAGCAGGTGGTGGTGGAGCAGATTCAGCGGAACTTGCAAATGGTATTTCTGAGGCGTTAATCAACACCGCTACAGGAATCTCTACTTCTGCTTTAGCGATTATTTGTTATAACTTCTTTACGTCAAAAATTGACAGCTTAACGTATGCGATTGACGAAGCGGGAACTACAATTGTAAACACTTACAGACACTTTAGAGGTAGCTTAAAACAATAATTTTGATATTTATTATCAATACTAAAACATAAACAATGGCAATAAAAATGAAAAAAAAATCAACATCTACCGATATGACGGCGATGTGTGATGTTGCATTCCTTTTGCTTACGTTCTTTATTTTGACTGCTACTGCTAAGGTTCCTGAAGTAATGCCTGTTGATACACCAGCATCGACGGTGCAGACTAAGTTGCCTGAAAAAGACTTGGCGACTTTGACTATCGGAAATGGGAAAGTGTTTTTTGACGTGAAGGGGAAAGATGTTCGTATCAGAACCCTAGAGTTAATGGGCAATAAATACGGAGTTAAATTTTCTGAAGACGATCAAAGAAACTTTGCCATCATGGAAAGTTTTGGTGTGCCTATTGGAAGTCTCAAGCAAATTCTTGATATGAAACCGGCAGACAGAAAAAATGTAAAGCAACCTGGGATTCCTAAAGATTCTCTAGATAACCAACTGGCGGACTGGGTACAGAATGCTCGTATTGCTAACATTGAATTGCATGACAAAGAACTGGAATTAGCCATCAAAGGCGACGCGAAAGAAGAGTATCCTATAATCAGAAAAGTCATGGATATTTTGCAAGATCAAAAAATCAATAACTTTAGTTTGGTTACCGGTTTGAGAGGAAAAGAAAAATAATTTTAAAAAATATATTAAATGGCTGAATTAAATACCGACGCCGGCGGTGGCAAAAAAGGCAGTAAAAAGGTAAGAAGCAAAAAATCAAATTCCAAAGTGGATTTGACCGCAATGGTAGATTTGGCTTTCTTATTAATTACTTTCTTTATGCTTACCACAACGTTGTCTAAACCTCAATCGATGAATTTGGGTTTGCCAGATAAAGATCCGGATAAGGATAAAAATAAAGATGTTAAAGTAGATGAGAATCGTACCATGACTATTTTATTAGGAGATAATAATAAATTGGTTCGTTACGTTGGATTGTTGGCAACACCTGTTGCAGGAGGAGCTCCAAAAGATTTTGCTTATGGTAAGGATGGTATTCGTCAAGAATTGTTGAGCAGAAAAGAAAAAGTGCTTCAATATACCGGAAACAAAGACAAAGGAATGATTGTAATTATCAAACCAAGTAAGAAGTCAAATTATCGCAATCTTGTCGATATACTTGATGAGATGGCGATTGTAAACGTTCCAACTTATGCGATTGTAAATGAATTTACACCGGAAGAATCCAAATTGCTTGGAGATTCGTCTGCAGCTTCAGCTCCTGCTGCGTCAACTGAAGCAACACCTTCGAACCCTTAATCTAATTAAAAGAGAAAAGACATGAAATTAGATTTATTAAAAAATCAATGGTTAGAGATCGTTTTTGACGGACGAAACAAGTTGTACGGTGCTTACGAGATGCGAAAATCAAATGGTAAGACTACCTTAAGATCACTTATTATTGGAGGTATTATTTTTACCTTCTTAGTGAGTATTCCTGTGTTGGCTAATTTCCTTCCTAGTGGAGATGATGAGGCAGTTTTAGATCAAAAGATTACGACCGTAAAATTACCGCCAAAAGAAAAGCCAAAAGAAAATTTACCACCACCACCACCGCCACCACCAAAGGTTGATCAAGTAAAATTTGTGAAACCAGTAGTTGCTAAAGCGGAAGAAGTAGTGGAAGAACCGCCTAAAATTAAAGAGATTGTCGATAAGAAAATTGGCGCCGAAACGATTAAAGGGGATCCAGATGCTGAATTAACAGTAGAGCCTGTTGGTAATGGACCAAAAGATGTAGTGGAGGAAGATAACAATATCTATAATACTGCTGGTATTGAATTGAAACCTGATTTTCCGGGTGGAATGGAAAAATTCTACAAGTACGTAGGTAAGAACTATCAAGTGCCAGAAGAAGAAGGACTAAAAGGGAAAGTTTTCGTTTCTTTTGTCGTTGAAAAAGATGGTTCTTTAACAGACATAAAAGTAATTCGTGATATTGGATATGGTACAGGTAAAGAAGCAATTCGAGTGCTTAAATCTTGTCCAAAATGGAATCCGGGAGAACAAAATGGTAAAAAAGTACGTGTTCTCTACTCTTTACCAATTAGCATTCAATCAGCAGAATAATGCTTAAAAAATTCGTTGTTAATTTCAAGAAGAAATCGCTAAAAGAGCGGTTTCTTCTCGTTATAGGAATGTTGTTTTTCCTCCTTTATTTGGTATTGGGATTGATTCTCGTTTTTTGGAAAACGATGCCAATCAATATGGAACCAAATTACAGAATAGCATTTGGTGTACTCTTGATTGTGTATGCGTATATTCGATTTACACGTTTTTTTGCTAATCAGACAGAAGAATTATGAGACGATATTTTTCCATCATTTTTTTTGTTTTCATGCTTTTTCTCCTCATTAAATGTAAACAAGGTAATGCGGATTCAAAAAAAGAAACTATTATCCAAGGAGAAACTACAGTGGTAGTTGATGAGTCTTTAACACCCATTGTTGAAGATTTAGTGCAGATTTTCGAAAGTAAGTATAACGCAAAAATTAATATTTTATCCAAGTCGGAAGCCGAAGTAATTCAGGCATTAGCGAAGGATACGTCGAGGATTGCAATTTTGTGCAGACCATTAAACAAAGAGGAAGTCACATTCTTTAATTCCAAGAAAATTTATCCAAAAACAACACCATTTGCAAAAGACGCAATTGCTTTTATTGTGAATAAGAATACTAAAGACACCTTAATTACGTTGAAGGAAGTCACTGATTTTATGAAAGGCAATAGGTCGACAAAAATCAAGGGACTGGTGTTTGATAATCTCAATTCAAGTACAGTAAGATACGTAAGTGAATTGGCAGGTATAAAAAATATTCCGACCGAGAATGTATTTTCATTCAAGACAAACAATGAAGTCATAAATTATGTGGCAGAAAATAATGGAATAATTGGAGTTGTTGGAATAAATTATATCTTTGAGCCCTCTGAAAAAGCAGCAAATAGTATTCGGAAAATCAATGTTCTTAATGTTCTAAATACAGTTGACAGTCAGTATTATAGCCCAACACAAAATAACTTGGGTGAAGGTACTTATCCTTTGGCACGCGAATTGTTTGTCGTCAACGCACAAGGATACGATGGATTGGGAATGGGATTTTCTTCCTTTATAGCGGGAGAAATAGGTCAGAGAATTATTCTTAAATCAGGCTTGTTACCTTACAAAGTTCCATCCAGAAAAATTAGAATACGAAATACAATCAATAATGACAAAAAGTAAAATTAAATTGGAAATCATGAAAAGCAATAACGTTTTTAGTATTCTATTGCTGCTAATAGCAACGCTAACAAATGCGCAAGATATAGAACTTGCTAAAAAAGCCATTGATGCAGAGCAATACGAAAAGGCAAAAGCAATTTTAAAAACGATTGTACAATCCAAACCAGGAAATGGTAAGGCTACTTTTTTTCTAGGCAATGTTTATCTTAAACAAAACATTGAAGATTCTGCTAAAATTTACTTTCAAAAAGGGTTAACTGCAAGTGAAAGCGCAAAATGGAATAACATTGGTTTAGGTCAAATGGACTTAAACAATGGTAATGCAATGGCTGCACAAGCTAATTTTGATTTGGTGACGAAAGATTTGAAGAAAAAAGACATCGAAGAGTATTTTTATATTGCAAAAGCCTATATGAATGCTGATAAACCAGATTATAAAACGGCATTGACTTACCTCAATAAAGCCAAAGCAATAAACCCTACAGATGCTACAATTCAATTGGGATTGGGAGATGCATTCTACGGAGACAAAAATCAGAATGAATCATACGCCGCATATAGAAATGCTTTTCAAACCGACGCTTCTTTGATTCGTGCCAAAATGCAGCTTGGAGTTCTGCTTAAAGGGGCCAAATCATATACAGAGGCGGTGAAAGCTTCCGATAATGTTATTGCAATAGACGCTAATTACGGTCCAGTGTACAGAGAATTGGCAGAAACCTATTACTATTGGGGTAACAATGAACCGAAAAAATACAACGAGTACATACAAAAAGCACTGAGCTACTACGAAAAATATATGAGTTTGACGGATTACTCTCTAACTTCACGCATGCGTCACGCCGACTTTTTAATCCTAGCCAAAGATTACAAAGCACTTGAAGTAGAAGCCAATAAGATGAAAGAGTTAGACAAAGTCAATCCTAGAATCCTTCGTTATTTAGGTTATTCCGCTTACGAAAATGGAAATATCGATACTGCAATAAAATCGATTCAAGACTTTATCTCAAATCCAAATAGCAAAGTCATTGCAAGAGATTACATGTATTTAGGTTTGGCAAAATTGAGGAAATCTAATAATACAGAAACTAAAACCGTTGATCAACTGCAGTTTGATGCTGGGGTGGCAGACATCAAAAAATCGGTAGAAATGGAAATTACCATGACAAATGATTTGAGTGAAGTTGGAAAGAAATTCTTTAGCCAAAAGATGTATACCGAAGCAGCTTCAATTTTTGAAATTGCAATAACTAATCCAGATTCTAAAAATTATAACGATGATATTTTGTACTATTCGATTGCCGTATTCACTATCAATAAAATTAAGGATGCGGGGAAAGGGAACATAGTTGCGCTCGAGAAAGCAGACAAAGGGCTAGACTTAGTAATTGCGAAATTTCCTACCTATCAAGATGCTTACTATCACAAAGCTAGAATCAATAGACTTTTAGACAAAGATGATGTTATGACAAAATCCTACGAAGAATATCTAAAAGTAGTTACAGAAAAAGGCGAGGAAGAAGTGACGAAAAATAAGTCAAAATTCATCGAAAGCTATAACAATATTGCCGCTAGTTATGCCAACACAGATAAGGCCAAAGCAATAGAATACTTCAATAAGACTTTAGCGCTAGATCCAACAAATAACTATGCAACGGAATCTTTGAAAGCATTAAAGTAGTTTCAAGACATTTATTTCAAAAACAAACCGATAGTTCCACAAGAATTATCGGTTTTTTTTATGGGAAGCGAATCCCGCTATCATTCCAATCTTTTGCTTTTTAAAGAAAAAAGCAAAAGGATTTTCCCTTATATCGGGGCTAGACCACCCCACCCTTCGGGCACCCCTCCAGAGGAGGGGAATTCCAAAAA
>JBIKRP010000101.1:0-6726 GCA_044349145.1 Flavobacterium sp. | reverse complement strand
AGAACAATTCTAAATAAACGTCTGTCCTTCTAAAAAAATAATTACAAAAAAATATCGCTATGGGTTCTCAAGAAGTAATAACAATTGAAGAAGATTTTACCCTAATTCGTTTTCAAAACGATGATGCTGAAATATTTAAAGCCGAGCGCCAAATCCGTCAAGGTCTAATCCAATTTCACTTTGGAATTAAGGGCAAAGCCAAGTTTATTTTTAATCAAGGAACGTACGCTTTAGATTTGAAAGAAGAGAAAGCCTTGTTGCTTTACAATCCTCAGAAAGAGCTGCCGTTGCATTTAGAATTAGCGCCGCAATCGTGGGTGATTTCTGTCATTATTTCGATTAAGAAATTCCATGCTTTGTTTTCGACTGAAGCGAATTACATTCCGTTTTTGAGTGTCGAAAACAAAGACAAAAAATATTACGGCGAAAGTGACATCAGTCCGTCGATGGCGATTGTTTTAAGTCAATTGTTTCATTACAATCTGCATCCATCCATCAAAAACCTATATTATAAAGGCAAAGGCTACGAACTGCTGAGTCTGTATTTTAATAAAACCGAAGATCCAGATGCAGAACAATGTCCGTTTTTGATTGACGAAGAAAACGTGATGAAAATCCGCAAAGCCAAAGACATTGTGATTGCCAATATGGCAGAACCGCCAAGTCTTCAAGATTTAGCGGATCAAGTTGGCTTGAATTTGAAAAAACTCAAAATGGGTTTCAAACAAATATATGGCGACACGGTGTATGGATTTTTATTCGACTACAAAATGGATATGGCACGCCGGTTATTAGATAGCGGTTCCTATAATGTCAATGAAGTTGGATTAAAAATCGGTTACAGCACCGGAAGTCATTTTATTGCCGCATTCAAAAAGAAATTTGCCACCACGCCCAAAAAATATTTAATGGCATTGAATCCAAATACGTAAAAAAGAAGTTTAGTACATTTAGCAATTGAAAATTATACCATGAAAGGAGTTTTATTAGTCAATTTGGGTTCGCCTGAAAGTCCAACACCGGCAGCTGTTAAGCCATATTTAGATGAATTTTTAATGGATCGATTTGTCATCGACGTTCCGTTTTTACTGCGCGCATTATTAGTTCGCGGCATCATTCTTCAAACGCGTCCAAAGAAATCCGCTGCGGCTTACGCAAAAATTTGGTGGGAGGAAGGATCGCCTTTGGTGGTGATTTCACAAAGAATGACCAAGAAAGTGCAAGCGCAAGTTGATGTACCAGTTGCTTTAGCGATGCGATACGGCACGATGTCAATTTTGAAAGGTTTGCAAGAATTGAAAGACAAAGGTGTCAATGAAGTAATGCTTTTCCCTTTGTATCCGCAGCATGCCATGGCCTCTACGACCACTATTTTGGTTTTAGCAGAAGAGTTACGTCAGAAGCATTTTCCTGAAATGAAATTTACTGTCGTTCCTGCTTTCTATAACAAACCAGGATATATTAAAGCCTTAGCGAATTCAATCAAAAAACATCTTGACACTTTTGAATACGACCATTTGTTGTTTTCGTATCACGGAATTCCAAAGCGTCATATTCGCAAAACAGACATTACAAAATCGCATTGCAAAATTGATGGTTCTTGTTGCGTAACCCCTTCGCCGGCGCACGAATTCTGTTATCGCCATCAGTGCTTTGAAACTACCAGACAAGTTGTAGAATATCTTGGCATTCCGGAAGGAAAATACAGTCAAACGTTTCAATCGCGATTGGCGGGCGACAAATGGTTGACGCCATATACGGATGTTGAAATCAACAAAATGCCAGAAAAAGGAATCAAGAAATTGGCAGTTGTGACACCAGCTTTTGTTTCAGATTGCTTAGAAACGTTGGAAGAAATTGCGATGGAAGCCAACCACGAATTTAAAGTTCACGGAGGCGAGGAATTTATGGCTATTCCGTGTATGAATGATGGCGATGAATGGTGTACAACCGTAAGCTCTTGGATTAAAGACTGGGCATCTAAATAAACAACATGGAACTATATAACTACCTCAAATCGCTGCATCTTATCTTCGTTATTACGTGGTTTGCTGGATTGTTTTATATTGTTCGATTGTTTGTTTATCAAATAGAAGCTGCAGAAAAGCCATCGCCTGAAAAAGAAATCTTGCAAAGGCAGTACAAAATCATGACGTACCGATTGTGGTATATCATAACGTGGCCCTCCGCAATTTTGGCAAGCTTCTTTGCGTATTGGATGCTTTTTTTTACCGACATAGGAGCCGCTTGGATGCACATGCCATGGATGCATGTCAAATTGGGATTTGTCTTTTTG
Source organism: Flavobacterium sp. (assembly GCA_044349145.1). Classification (GTDB taxonomy): domain Bacteria; phylum Bacteroidota; class Bacteroidia; order Flavobacteriales; family Flavobacteriaceae; genus Flavobacterium. The sequence continues at coordinate 4,430 of JBIKRP010000101.1, read as the reverse complement.
TTGTATTTGTATCATTGGAAATGTCACGTTATTTACTTGGAATTACAACAAGATGCGGTGAAATACTCTTCCAACTTTATGCGGTTGTGGAATGAAGGCGCAACGATTATCTTATTCGCTGTCGTGTTTTTAGTCATTCTCAAAAATGCGGTCAACTGGATTTACGGCGTTATTGGAATTGTTTTATTCTCGGTTTTGATTATGCTTGGATTTAAATTCTACAAGCGAATTCGAGAACGTAATTCTTCTTAAAAATGGCTGCCAAATTCAAAATGTCGATGCTTTCTCTGCGAATTAGGATTTTCCTTTCGATGATTGTATTGATTTTGATTGCGTCCATTTTGATGGCTTCTATTTCAATTATCCAATTTAAAAACGAAGCCAAAGATTACCACCAAGAACGGCTAGAGCGAAAAGAAACAGCCATCAAAGAGCATATTAATTATGTGCTTTCTACTTCAACTTATCCGCTTACCTCAAGGAATTTAGGATTGATTTTTAAAGATAAGATTCACGAATTGGCACAAATTCACAATCTCGAAATCAACATTTACAGTCTCAACGGAAAACTGCTGAAGTCTTCAAAAGCCTCATTTTCTATAGATACTGTTTCGCCGCCAATTCCAAAATATATCTTGAAATTAGTACAGTCGTCTATCGAAAAAAGATACGTTGACATCAAAAACATTGACGGTGTGAAAAACCGATCTTCCTACAGTCAGATAAAAGACGAGAAATTCAAACCACTCGGCATTTTAAATCTACCGTACGTAGAAGACGATGGGTTTTATGAAAAAGAACTGCAAAGTTTCCTGATTCGATTGGGGCAAGTATATTCGTTTATGTTGGTCATTGCTTTTGCTTTGGCATATTTTCTTTCAACGTATATCACCCAATCACTGAAGACCATTTCCGACAAGTTGAGTGAAACCAGTTTGAATCAGAAGAACGAAAAAATTGTTTTGGAAGCCAACAGCAAAGAAATCAACTTATTGATCAAGTCTTATAATGGAATGGTCGATGAACTCGAAAAAAGTGCGGTGAAATTAGCCCAAAGTGAAAGAGAAGAAGCGTGGCGCGAAATGGCAAAACAGGTAGCGCACGAAATCAAAAATCCATTGACGCCGATGCGATTGACCGTGCAAAGTTTTCAACGAAAGTTTGACGCCAACGATCCGGAATTGCCTCAAAAGCTGAAAGATTACACCGAAACCTTAATTCAACAAATCGACACAATGAGCGCGGTTGCTTCTGCCTTCTCAAATTTTGCCTCGATGCCTGCGCAGCAAAACGAGAACCTCAATGTAGTTGAAGTAGTGGAATTAGCGTTGGATATTTTTAACGAAGAGTTTATTGTTTTTGAAAGCGACGAGAAAGAAATCACATCCAAAATGGATCGCACGCAGTTGATTCGAATCATCACCAATCTGGTTAAAAACGCCATCCAATCGATTCCAGAAAATCAGGAACACAAATCGGTTTTGGTGTCTGTACGTCGCCATCCGAAAGAAGTCATTATTTTGGTGAAAGACAACGGAATTGGTATCGAAGATCAATTTTTAGATAAGATTTTCGAACCCAAATTTACGACCAAAAACAGCGGAATGGGACTCGGATTGGGAATAATTAAAAACATTATTGAAAATTATAAAGGAACAATTACATTTGAATCTGAATTCGGAAAAGGCACGACTTTTATGGTCGCGCTTCCATTAATACAAACCTAAACTATGAACTACGACAATATTTTGGTTGCCAAAGAAAATGCGATCGCAACGATTACCATCAATCGCCCGACGAAACTCAATGCGTTAAATGTAATTACTATTCAAGAATTGCATCATGCGTTTAATACTTTAGAATTGGACGCTTCAACTCGCGTAATTATACTCACCGGAACTGGAGAAAAAGCTTTTGTTGCTGGCGCCGACATTGCAGAGTTTGCTCATTTTTCTGTGGAAGAAGGCGCACAATTGGCAGCTCAAGGACAGGAATTACTGTTCGATTTTGTAGAAAAACTGCGCACTCCGGTAATTGCTGCCGTGAATGGTTTTGCGCTCGGCGGCGGATTAGAATTGGCGATGGCTTGTCATTTTAGAGTGGCGTCGGACAATGCAAAAATGGGATTGCCGGAAGTTTCTCTAGGCGTTATTCCAGGTTATGGAGGCACACAACGCTTACCGCAATTAATAGGAAAAGGTCGCGCGATGGAAATGATTATGACCGCTGGAATGATTACCGCTGATGACGCCTACAGAGTCGGCTTGGTGAATCACGTTGTCCCTCAATCCGAACTTTTAGCTTTCTGCCAGGGAATCGCAGAACGCATCTTGAAAAACTCGCCTGTCGCAATTAGTCAAGCGATAAAAGCGGTGAATGCTAATTTTAAAGACGGTGTGAATGGTTACGAAACTGAAATCAAATCGTTTGGAAAGTGTTTTGGAACCGAAGATTTTAAGGAAGGAACGACTGCGTTTTTGGAGAAAAGAAAAGCGGAGTTTAAAGGGAATTAGTATTCGACTTTACTTCTCCCCATCCCATTCAGCATAAAACTGCGATAGGAATGTTTCCATAAATCGGTGGCGTTCTTGTGCGATTTGTTTACCGGTTTCGGTGTTCATTTTGTCCTTTAATAGCAATAATTTTTCGTAGAAATGATTGAGTGTTGGTGCGTCACTCGACTTATATTCTTCTTTCGTCATCCGAAGATTTGGTGCAATCGCCGGATCGTATAATGGTCTGTTTTTGAATCCACCATAGTTGAACGTTCTCGCAATTCCAATCGCTCCAATGGCGTCGAGCCGGTCGGCATCTTGCACAATTTCGAGTTCTTTCGAGTGGAATTTATTTTCAAAATTACCGCCTTTGAAGGAAATGTTTTCGATGATGTTGAGGACATGTGCGATTGTTGCTTCATCAACTGATTCTCCTTCAAGAAATGCGCGCGCGGTTTTGGGTCCAATACTTTCGTCGCCATCATGAAATTTACTATCCGCAATATCATGCAGTAATGCTCCTAATTTCACAATTACTTCATCGCAATCTTCAGTCTGCGCAATAAGCAAACTGTTTCTATACACGCGTTCGATATGAAACCAATCGTGTCCGCCTTCAGCATCAGCCAATTGTTGTTTTACGAATTGTATTGTTCTTGAAATTAAGTCGGGATTATTCATTAAGATGGATTAAAAAAATGTTGAACCTTAAAGTCAATTAACTTCAAAATTCAACATTTCTATTTCTTATTAAAACTATCTTGCTACGGCTGGTTCCACCCATTTAAAGACAAATGAATCTGGCGGAATCACCATTCTCTCAGAAACTTTTGCCATTCTAGCAGGAAGTTTCATTAAATAATCACGTGCTTTTTCAGCTTCGTCCGTCAAACCTGTGATTTTATCAATCTCCCATTTATCGATTAGTTTTTGCATGATCTCTACATAGTCATTCGCTGTGTAAACACCGATGCGCTGGGCCGAATTCGAAAATTGTTCGAAGGCAGAACTAATTTTCTCGCCAGATTCTCTTAAAAATCCTGCAGGCATCGTGATCTTATTTTTCATCATATAATTGAATGCCAACATCATTTCACTAGGATCTACTTTGAAAATCTGCGTGACAAATTCACTATAGGCATGATGGTGCCGCATTTCATCACCTGCAATCATCTTACACATTTTCGACAGTTTGTTATCGCCATACGTTTTAGCCAATTGTGAAACTCTGTTGTGTGATACATAAGTGGCTAATTCTTGAAAAGAGGTATAGACGAAATTTTTATAAGGATCTCTTCCCGTTCCTATATCAAATCCGTCGGAGATCAAATGCTGCGTGGTAATTTCGACTTCCCGCATATTAACACGTCCTGATAAATACAAATATTTATTTAAAACGTCTCCGTGACGGTTTTCTTCGCCAGTCCATTGTCGAACCCATTTTGACCAGCCGTTGCGTTCGACATTATCAACACCTTCCACGTCCATTAACCAAGATTCGTAGGTTGGTAACGCTTCTTCGGTAATCGTGTCGCCGACCATGGCCACCCAAAAATCATAGGGTAAATCTTTGGCTAGTTCGCGAAGTTCTTTCACTTCTTCAAAAAAAGTATCGCTTTCGGAATTAGGTAAAAAGTCAGTCGGTTGCCAAATTTTTTCAACTGGAATCAAATATTCCTCCATGAAACCTTCTACTTTGTTTTCTAGAAACTGCATCACTTCTAGACGGATGTTTTTTATAGACATTATTAATTTAAGATTTTAGATTCTGGATTTTAGCGACTACTAAATGCTGAATCTACATTTATATCAGTGAATTTACAATTGATGTTTCGGTTCGTGTCATCAAGTCTTCAAAAGAAAAATCTTTGACTGCCATTGGCTTATGAACGGTAAAGGTAATACGATTTCCCAAACCTAAAGGAAAAAATCCAA
>JBIKRP010000100.1:0-6768 GCA_044349145.1 Flavobacterium sp. | reverse complement strand
TGGAGGTGCTTTTCATTCACCAATGATGGAGCCCGCAAGAGAGGAATTGGCAGCAGCTATAGAAGCGACAACCTTTTCAACTCCGATTTGCCCAGTGTATCAAAATGTGACTGCAAGTGCGGTTTCCGATCCTACTGAAATTAAAAGAAATTTGATTACGCAATTGACTGCTCCGGTACGATGGACGCAATCCGTTCAACAAATGATTGCCGATGGTGCGACTTCGTTTACGGAAGTTGGACCAGGAAAAGTCTTGGTTGGATTGGTGAATAAGATTAATAGAGAAGTGGAAACGATCAGCGCTTAGTTGATTGAAAGATTGCAAGATGTAAGACTTTAAGATTACAATATAAAAGTAAAAAATCCCGAATTAGAATTCGGGATTTTCTATCTTATAATCTAAAAGTCTTACAATCTAACTTCTAATTTTCTGTTCCCATTTCCAAGCGCTCGTTAGTGCTTGTTCCAAAGTAGATTGTGCTTTCCAACCTAAAACTTCATTGGCTTTATCAGTATTCGCGTAAGCAGATATAATATCACCTTCTCTACGCCCCACAATTTTATATGGCAATTTTTGACCGCTAACTTTTTCGAAAGTATTGATGACTTCTAGAACCGAGCTTCCAGTTCCCGTTCCTAAATTGAAGGTTTCAACTTTAGCTAGATTCTTTTTATTAATTAGACGTTGCAATGCGATAACGTGTGCTTTGGCTAAGTCAACCACATGAATATAATCACGGATGCAAGTCCCATCTGGAGTTGGATAATCATCGCCGTAAACCGATAATTCCTTGCGTAAACCGATGCCTGTTTGGGTAATAAATGGAATAAGATTTTGTGGAACCCCAATTGGCAATTCCCCAATTTCAGCAGATGGATGCGCTCCCATTGGGTTGAAGTAACGTAATAATATAGCGTTGATACCGCTTACTTTACAGACTTCATTGATAATCTCTTCCCCGATTTGTTTGGTGTTTCCGTATGGAGAAAGTGAAGCTTTAATCGGCGCATCTTCTGTAATCGGCATCACATCAGCTTCGCCATAAACGGTACACGAAGAACTAAAAATAAAATGCGCTTCCGGTTTTTGTTGCAACTCTTGCAAAATATATACGAGTGTATTGATATTGTTTTCATAATACAATAACGGATTCTCGACACTTTCGTTGACTGCCTTTGAAGCTGCAAAATGAATCACTCCAGCAATATCTGAATACTTCTTGAAGAAATTTTGAACTGCGGATTTTTCTCGCAAATCCATTTTCTCGAAAAGAGGTGTTTTGCCGGTGATAGCAACAATCCCTTTTAGCACCTCTTCTGATGAATTAGAAAGATTGTCGATGATGACCACTTCGAACCCTTCGTTTTGTAATTCAACCACAGTATGCGAACCGATAAATCCTAAACCTCCTGTAACTAATACTTTCATATTTATCCTATTGTTGTTAACGAGTAGAATGCCCTAGCCCTGATTGTAGTGGAAATCCTTTTTTGTTTTAGAAAATGCCCCTCGACTAAGCTCGGGGTGACAAAACAAAAAAGATTGCAACGGAAAGCAGGAAATAGCTTCTAGAAATTATTTAAAAAACTCTAAAACGGCGTTGGTAATGTATTGAATTTGCTCATCTTCCAATTCGGTGTGCATCGGGAGCGAAATGACTTCCTTGATCAATTGATTCGTCACTGGAAAATCTTCCTCTTTATATCTTGGGTCCGTGTACGCTTTTTGGCTGTGCAATGGAATTGGATAATAAATCGCACATGGAATTTCTTTTTCCAACAAATGTTGCATCAAGGCATCGCGGTCTCCATCGATAATTCGCAACGTATATTGATGAAAAACGTGGCAATCGCAAATATCACAAATGGAAGGCGCGATGATGTTTTTGTGACCTTCGAAAGCAGCGGTATATTTTCTTGCCGCGTTTTGACGGGCTTGACAATACGCATCTAAATGAGGTAATTTTGCATTTAAAACCGCAGCTTGAATACTGTCTAAACGAGAGTTGACTCCAACCACATCATGGTGATAACGCACATACATCCCGTGATTTGCTATACCTCTAATTTTGTGAGCCAATGCATCATCGTTGGTGAAAATTGCACCACCATCACCATAACAACCAAGATTTTTAGAAGGAAAAAAAGAGGTTGACGCCACATGTCCAATCGTTCCTGCTTTCCTTTTGGTTCCGTCAGAAAATTTACAGTTGGCTCCGATGGCTTGGGCGTTGTCTTCGATGACATATAAATTGTGTTCTTTGGCGATGCGCATAATCGCTTCCATATTGGCGGCGCGACCGAACAAATGAACCGGCACAATGGCTTTGGTTTTTGGAGTAATGGCTTTCTTAATCGCTTCGATAGAAATATTCATATTGACCAGATCTACATCTACCAAAACAGGCGTCAATTGGAGTAAAGCAATTACTTCAACCGTCGCAGCGAATGTAAAATCGGCGGTGATTACTTCATCGCCTGGCTTCAAATCCAATCCCATCATCGCGATTTGCAATGCATCTGTTCCGTTAGCACAAGGAATGACGTGTTTAACATCGAGATATTCTTCGAGGTTTTTTTGGAAAGACTGAACTTGCGGTCCGTTGATATAGGTATTGGTATCTAAAACTTCTTGGATTGAAGCGTTTACTATCGTGGCAATTTTATCGTATTGACTTTTAAGGTCAACCATTTGGATTTTTTTCATGTAGCTGTAAATTAAATGCACGCAAAATTAGTAATTAATTGATGGGTGACAATAAAAATTATATAAACTAATGTATTTTAGCGACACAATTTAGGAGCTATGTTTTTTTTGTATAATCTATTGGTAACTTTTGCTGGTTTTTGTATTAAAATCTTGGCTGTTTTCAATCCGAAAATGGAACAATTTGTAGCTGGCAGAAAGACCGTATTTGAAACTTTAGCGACTAGAATTAATGTCAATGACAAAACCATCTGGTTTCATGCCGCCTCTCTTGGAGAATACGAGCAAGGGTTGCCAGTGATGGAAAAAATGAAAATCAACTATCCAGACCACAAAATTGTTTTGACGTTTTTTTCGCCTTCTGGCTATGAAGTTCGCAAGAATAACACTGTTGCTGATGTAACAGTCTATTTGCCTATAGATACCAAAAGCAATGCTGAAAGATTTATCTCGTTGGTACATCCTGAAATGGTATTCTTTATTAAATATGAATATTGGCCGAATTATTTACAGGAGTTAAAAAACCAGTCAATTTCAACTTTTCTGATTTCAGGAATTTTTAGAAAAGACCAGTTGTTTTTTAAATGGTATGGCGGATTTTATCGAAGCGCTTTAGATAGTTTCGAACATTTCTTTGTGCAAAATTCGCTTTCAAAAGATTTGTTATTTCGATTAGGGAAATCAAACGTGACGGTTTCTGGCGACACTAGGTTTGATCGTGTGGCTGCTATTTTGGAAAAGGACAATCATTTGGACTTTGTAACGGAATTTAAGAATAACCAACTGACAATTGTCGTTGGAAGTTCATGGCCTAAAGATGAAAAAATATTGGTGGACTATATTAATTCAATGACACATCAAGTGAAATTTATTATTGCGCCACATAATATTAAAAAAGAGCAGATTCAAGAACTACTAAAGTCGATTGTAAAGAAAACGGTTTTGTTTTCTGAAAGAGAAGGAAAAAACTTGAGCGGATATGAGGTATTGATTATTGATACAATTGGGATTTTAACGAAAATATATAGTGAAGCAGATATTGCCTATGTTGGTGGTGGTTTTGGAAATCCTGGCGTTCACAACTTGTTAGAACCAGCTACTTTTGGTGTTCCGATTGTTCTTGGACCGAATTATTCCCATTTTGCTGAAGCCACCGCATTGGTACATCTGGGCGGTTGTGCGGTAATTTCGAACGAGAAAGAATTGAAAGAAACGCTTGATAATTTAATTCAAAATGTAACGCTTAGAGAGGAGAAAGGTCATATTTGCAACACATTTGTAAAAATGAATACCGGTGCTTTAGAAACGATTCTGGAGTACATTTCGGGCCGAACGTTATAAAATAATTTTTGATCATAATTAACTAAAATAAAACAAAATGAAAATTTTAAAAGTACTCTTATTGCTATTTGTTATTCAACTTCATGCACAACAAGGTGGGATGTGGATTCCTTCCTTATTGCAAGGAATGAATGAAAAAGAGATGAAGAATTTGGGAATGAAAATGTCAATTTCTGATATTTATGATGTAAATAAGTCGAGTTTGAAAGATGCTGTCCCGCAATTTAATGGTGGATGTACTTCGGAGGTCATTTCGCCTAAGGGTTTGCTCCTAACGAATCATCACTGCGGTTTTGATGAAATTCAAAGTCATTCTTCGGTAGAACATGATTACTTGACGGATGGTTTTTGGGCTTATAAATTGGAAGACGAATTGCCTAATCCTGATTTAGAAGTTACTTTTATAGTAAGAATTGAAGATGTAACAACGAAAGTCTTAGAAGGTGTTGCCACTTTGACATCTGAAGCAGATAAACAGAAGAAAATTCAAGAGAACATCGCGTCTTTAAACAAATCACTGCCGAAAGAAAGTTGGCAAGAAAATAAAATCAGGACCTTTTTTGAAGGCAATCAATACATGCTTTTCGTGACGGAAAGTTATAAAGATGTTCGATTGGTGGGCGCTCCGCCATCGTCTATTGGCAAATTTGGATCTGATACCGACAATTGGGTTTGGCCAAGACATACCGGAGATTTTTCGTTGTTCAGAATTTACGCTGACAAGAACAATCGCCCGGCCGCGTACTCTAAAGACAACGTACCTTATACACCAAGACATTTCTTGCCAATTTCTCTTGATGGCGTAGCGGAAGACGATTTTACATTAGTTTTCGGTTATCCTGGAAAGACCAATGAGTATTTGCCTGCTGTAGCCATTGAGCAAATTGTTAATGAATTGAATCCAGCAAAAATTGAGATCCGTGATAAGGCTTTGAAAGTTCAAGATGGATTTATGAGAAAAGACAATGCGATTAAAATTCAATACGCCTCTAAATATGCAGGTATTGCGAATTATTGGAAAAAATGGATTGGTGAAACGCAGGGTTTGAAGAAATCAGACGCTGTTGCCATAAAGAAAAAACAAGAAGCCGAATTCAAAGAGAAAGTTGTTAAAGCGGGAAAGCAAGCCGAATACGGAAATCTATTGGCCGATTTTGAAAAGAACTATACTGAAATTGCTCCCTATGCTTTGAGTCGAGATTATTTTATAGAAGTGGTTTTGCGAAATACAGAACTTTTAAATGTTGCGTACAAGATGTACCAATTAGAACAACTGAATACGGCTAAAGGCGAACAGGCGTTCACTGATAGAAAAAATAATCTAATGAGCGGACTAGGCGATTTCTACAAAGACTTTAATCCGGCAGTTGATGAAAAAGTTTTTGAGCAATTGATTGAATTGTATGCCAATAAATCTCCTAAAGCATTTCTTCCAACTAGTCTATTAAATGCAAACATCAAAGAACTTACTAGCTCATTATATACTAGTTCAAAATTGATAACTTTTGCAGGAACTAAAGAACTATTAACTGGTGACACAAAAACAATATTAACAAATCTAAATAACGACAAAGGCTATTTATTGGTTAAAGAAATGGCGGATAAATATCTCAAAGAAGTGGCGCCAAAATATGATGAAATCAACTTAAGAAATATGGCTTTGCAACGAACCTATATGAAAGCGCAATTAGAATTGAATAAAGATTCCAGAATATTTCCAGATGCCAATAGCACTTTGCGCGTTACCTATGGAAAAGTAAAGGGATATGAACCTAAAGACGCTACTATATACAAACCCTTCACTTATTTAGATGGTGTTTTAGAAAAATATATTCCTGGTGATTATGAATTTGATGTTCCAAAAAAATTGATTGACCTATATAAAACTAAAGACTACGGAATGTATGGCGTAAAAGGTAAAATGCCTGTTTGCTTTATTGGCACCAACCACACCACTGGAGGAAATTCTGGAAGTCCAGCCATCGACGCAAAAGGCAACTTAATTGGATTGAATTTCGACCGAGTTTGGGAAGGAACAATGAGTGATATTTACTACGATCCTGCCATTTGTAGAAACGTAATGGTAGATGTAAGGTACATTTTATTTATCATTGATAAGTATGCCAACGCCAAAAACCTTATCGAAGAAATGAGAATTACCCATCCAAAACAAAAAATAAAAAAATAAAACGCAGCTTTTTTTAATAATTGATTTCACAAATTTATCAATATGTTAAATTTAATGTGAATTTAATTTAAATGCACACGTCGCCTTTTTTGGCATAATCCTTGGTAAGTAGAGCGCAGTTGCAATAGAATGTAAATTTTGAAAAAAAAATTGAAAAATATTTTTCCATAATAAAAAATTTATATCTTTGCCTCGAATTAATAATTAACCTTTTATAATTAAGTAAGATGAAAAAAGTATTTTTAAGTTTAGCTGTAATCGCTGCATTAACTGTAGTATCTTGTAAACAAGCTGAAGCTCCTGCTGAAGAAGCTCCAATGACTGAAGAAGTTGCTCCTGCTGTAGAAGAAGCTCCTGCTGCTGTTGACACTGCTGCTGCTGCTGAAGCTGCTCCTGCTGCTGATGCTGCTGCTGCTCCTGCTGCTGAAGAAGCAAAAAAATAATTAGAAATTACTTCTAAAAATTTTAAAACCACGCTTAGCGTGGTTTTTTTATTTGGCAACATTTGAAATGTTGCAATAGGCATAAATAA
>JBIKRP010000099.1:0-6770 GCA_044349145.1 Flavobacterium sp. | reverse complement strand
ATAAAATGAATTGGTATTTGGGTCCAACGGATTATACTTTATTGAAATCTTACGATAGAAATATCAATAAGATTATTTCGTTAGGTTGGGGCATTTTCGGATGGATTAACATGTTTATATTCATTCCATTGTTTGGATTCTTGAGTTCTTATATCTCTTTTGGAATTGCAATCATCATCTTTACAATTATCATCAAAATTGCGATGTCTCCGATTACGTACAAATCGTTTTTATCTCAAGCTAAAATGAAAGTATTGCGTCCGGAGATCAACGAATTGAATGATAAATTTGGAAAAGACCCGATGAAAAAGCAGCAGGAAACGATGAAGTTATACAACAAAGCTGGTGTTAATCCGATGGCTGGTTGTATTCCCGCATTGATTCAAATTCCGTTTATGTATGCGTCATTTCAGTTTTTCCCATCCGCTTTTGAACTAAGACAAAAAGGGTTTCTGTGGGCAGATGATTTATCTTCCTTTGACCAAATCGCCAAGTTGCCATTCCATATTCCTTTGTATGGTGATCATATTAGTTTGTTTCCTATTTTAGCAGCTATTGCGATTTTCTTTTATATGAAAATGACTTCTGGAGATCAGCAAATGGCTGCACCACAACAAGAAGGAATGCCGGATATGGGCAAAATAATGAAGATTATGATTTATGTTTCACCAGTAATGATGTTGATTTTCTTTAACACTTATGGCGCTGGATTGAGTTTATATAACTTCATTTCCAATTTAATTACAATTGGAATTATGTTCGTGATTAAAGAATACATTGTTGATTCGGATAAAATTCATGCTCAAATACAAGCCAATAAACTAAAAGAGCCTAAAAAGAAAAGTGGATTCCAGCAAAAATTACAAAAGATAATGGAAGATGCTGAGGCGCAGAAAGCACAGCAAAAAAAGAAATAAGGAATTGATATTAAAATTGTTTTTACATTTTTAATATTGGATCACATTTTTGATAACGATTTTAAGTTTATTTTATATCACTATGTGTTTTTGGAAAAATAGTAATACATCGTAAATATGTAGAAGTTTCTTAATTTATGTTTAAATAAGTTTTATATTTGAAAAAAATTGTTCTATAATGGCAATTTAATTTATTAATATTTTTTTGACTAAACCTTAATGTATGAAGAAGATTATTATTTTTCTTGGAGCAATTATAATGTTATTTACATCATGTAACGAAGATGGAGAGCCGTCAAGTGCAGTCTTTTTTATTTCACCAGAATGCGGTTCCCAATTGACGGATATTTCTCAAAATATTTTCTGCAGACAACCCCCAAGTGAGATTCCTGTTTACGGCTATCGATTTATTGTTACAAATGAAGCTACTGGTATTTTGGCGGGAATAGTTGATACTCCTGTAAACAGTTTCCAGATGGTAGACATAGGGCTCAATAACATTGCTTTGAATACTATCTACAAAATTGAAGTTCAAGCTGCTTTAGATCCATCACTAAACTATACAAATGTTATTAATCCAGCTTGTACTATCAAAACGCCGGCCTTACCCGAAAAATCTAGAGTCATAGGGCCTCAGTGCGGTAGTGTAGTAGATTCGTTCTGGACGAATATTTTTGCTAAACAAACTTTAGGTGCTGAAAAATATAGATTTGTAATAACTTTTGATAGCCAAACGCGAGTTATTGAAACAACTGAATCAAGTTTTCAACTCTCTGATTTGCCTGGCGGACCAGCAGCAAATACGCAATATTTCATACGAGTAGATATTTTATATCAAGGTATTTGGTATAACGGTGATGATTTATGTTCTATAATAACATCGCCAACAGCAAGTTATAGACACTCTAGCGATTTACTGATGATTAATAATCACAGGTAGAGTCAAATTTTCCGAAATTAAAAACCGCTTCTGAAAAGAGGCGGTTTTTTTATTATAGAATATTATGAATACTTATTTACCAAATAAGAACTTATAAATTAAAACAAATTAACCAAAGTGGAAAAAAAGAGATCTAAATTATCGAAATACTAAACCTCTTTTTTCATGAATTGATATTTTTACTTATGAATGACCACTTTAAATACTTTAGAGTCTTTTTGACTGGTAATTTGAACAAAATAAATTCCATTATAAACCGTGTCGGTTTCTATAATGCTCAATGTACTTCCTTGCAAAATTTTGCTTGTCTTGATTACTTTTCCTAATTCGTCAATTAATTCAATGTGCATATCCTGATCTGCCATTTGACACTGAATGGCAATGAAATCTTGCGCTGGATTTGGCGCAATTCTCACTTGAAAGCCTGAATTTTCAAATGAGGTGGCTGCTAAAGTTGGTGTGTATGTAGTTGCTCCAGCTGGAACGGTTGTTACTGTACCTCCAGTGATCGCTGATTTATTTCCATAAAAAGTTGGACCAACGACATAAGGATAAGCAGAGTTAAAATTGGCGTCTACGGTTGCGAAATAGCAGTAAATTCCGTTTGGATATAGTGATATTGGATATTCTGGTGTATTACAAACCCGACCATTGTGAATATCTAAATACGTCGGGTCATCATTATGAGCCACATATTCGTAATCCTCTCTAAAGTAGCCATTAAAAAAAGTTTGAGTTCCCACCACTTGCCCAACATTGGGTCCATTAGTTCTTGTGGTCTGATTTTTCAACTGATAGCTCGATTGCATTCTAGTAATTTCACCTGTGCCATCGGTATTCGTGTAAGCATAAGCACCATAAATTGGAAAACCATCGTAGGCAAATCCTAATAGTGGCGAATGTTGCGTCGGATTAATCACATATAAGCCATCAGAAGGATAAGCGTCACAAACATTACAAATAACATTCAAATCCAAATTGAATGCACTCGGGTTTTGGTGATGATGGTAATTTCCCATCGCTGGATGTGCCTTAGCGCAATCAAAACCTGCTCGTTCTGCAGGAATAGCATCTCTGTTCCAAGCCTGCGTCGCCCCCGGTCCGCCAGCACACGGAGGATTTCCCGGTCCGCCACATAAAGCATTAGTAGTAGCACTCCACGCCACACCATCACGGTAATCAAATAATGCGACACCATTCTTGAATATTCCAATATTTCCGCCAGTGGTTGCGACACCAGTCCCGGTATTTTGGGTCGGATTTAATGTAATTCTAAAAATTCTATTTTGTGCTGTAGCCAAAGATGGGTTTCCGTCTTGAAAAGGTCCTGTTATATAGGCTGGAATTCCTGTTGCTGCAACATACACATAATTGGCATCATATCTTACGGATTGCACATTTGCTTGAACTGCATCAATAATTGGAGTTGAATTTCCAGCAACATAATGTCGTCCAGTAATTCCAGTCGTGTTTTGTAACCATCCTGTAATGGCAGGGTTGGTTTGTGCAAATGAAAGTGCTCCTGCAAACAAAGCGGCGAAAGTGAATAGATTTTTCATGGTTAGTCCTTTATAATTTTAAGAGGTTGTCTGTTATTGATCATGAGCATATAAATCCCTTTGGAAAAGGATGAAATATCAACTGAAATTTGATTCTGGTTTTGGTACGAATTATTATAAAGTAATTGACCTTGCAAATTATAAATCGCCAAAGTTTCTATTGGATATTGTTTATTATACACGTTCAAATTTCCATTGGTTGGATTCGGAAATACAGTTAAGTTTTGATTGAATTCCGTTTCTGAAACAGATAACAATTGATTATTAAAATTAAATGTAGATCCAGTAATAACGAAAGCACCAGTTCCATTAGGGATTCGCGCGTAACTTAAATCTGTCGTCTGCAATCCGTAATCGACACTATCCAAAATGGTTCCATTGGCATAAGCCAGAATGACACTCTCTCCACTGGCAGACAATTTGAAACTGGCATGCAAACCTTCTTGTGTTCCGTCTTCATCAGCCCAAACTATTAGGTAGCCGTTAGGCTCTATGCTCGTTCCAGTTGGGAATTGCCATTTAATCAGATTTGTATTTGTATCGGTTAAGAACAAATTGTCTAAACTTAAAGTTGAGTTGGTATTGTTATGTAATTCGATCCAATCTTCAAACTCACCATTCGCATCAGCAACAGTAAGTGTGTTTTGTGCCATAAATTCATTGATAACTAAATCTCCAGTATTGATCGTGGGATAGGTGGCATTTAAACTGTAAAACTCATGTTCTGCTCTTTCCGGAGCAAACCGACCAATATTATTGTTTTCTGCGTAAACATAGTATTGCATAAAAACATTACTGACATTGATGCTGGCACCATAAACGTTATCTCCAGCAGCACCATCACCATGTAAACCGTCATCAAACATTGGAGTTTTGGTACAGGCAAGTCGTTCATTTGCCCGATATCCTAAAAACACACCATTTGTGTTGGTATTGATTACGTTAGCAGTAATAAAAACGTCACTATTTATTAACGGAGTTTCAACGACTGGCGCTACGGCAGTTATTGTTGGTCTTGTGTTGGTAAAATCGGTTAAATTCGATAAATAGGTGTAACGACCATCCATTAAATTTTTAATTCCTGGCGCGGGATTCATTCCACTAGTATTGTCCACAGTTAAATTACTTTGAAATTGAGCGTAGCTATAAAATTTATTTGTGTCGGCTTGAACTGAAGGTGCAATAAGCGCTTGATATGATTGAGCGGTAGTATAATAGCTGTCGTTTGAGAAATTTTCTTCCAAAATAGTTCTGAAATGGGCCAAGTACATTCTTTTATACTTCGGAACTGCCAACAGTTTCTGAACCAAAGGCCACGCGGCATCGTTGGCATGCAACAAATGCGTCATTTGTTTTTTAGCAGTGGTGCTGCCTAAGCTAATAGTTCCTGTTTGCGTAAAAACTCCAAAGGACATATTCAAATCCCAAACAATCGAATTGAATCGACCATTGTCATCTTTATACAAATAATAATTTTGTTTGAAAGTCCCAATATAGCTATCAATATTTACGAGTACGTTATCAAAAGCCAACATCCATAAAGCGCGATCAACATCTAAAATAGATTCTATATTGGTAATGTCGTTGTTTAAAGTGTTGGTCAACGAAACTAAATCTTCCCAGCCTGCATCTGAATTCATTTCATAAGCACTTTGATAGCTTGTGATATTGGTGCCTAAATAGGCAAGATTGGGATAACTTGAACTTCCGGGTCCCGCGCCTCCAATCGGATTACACTTAAAAAAAGCATTGTTGTTGGAATAGAAATGATTGTCTACAAATTTCTTTGAAATAGATTCGGAACTAACGTACAATCCCATCAAAGTTCCATTTACATAAACATTCGCATAATTAGACAAAGGCGCATGCATGTATTTACGCAAAATCGAGTAGGAGAGTGTTTCACGAACAAAAGTAGGATCGAAGTACACATTGCTTAATTTGATATCCGTATAACCTTGATAATCTTGGTTGACGTAGGTGTCTAATTCGATATGGAACGGGTTTTTGATGCGATTGGAATTGTAAGTACTATTGCCTTTATACTTCACGCCGACATTATTAAAAACAACACCGTTGATGGTAACGGATTGTGCAGAAATATAATCTTCTGTTGAATTGGCTTGCGCATCCAGTAGTGCATCCCAATTGCTTTCTGCGAAGACAATTCGAATATCTTGGATGGTATTGATGTCGTATAAGTCTTGCGAGAACGCAAAGAAACTCATTAGAATTGAAAATGTGGTAAGGATTTTTTTCATAAAAGGACTTGGTTTTGGTTATAGACGATGGTTCTGTATTATTCTTGCGTGATATTAGTATTAATTTTTTGAGTAAGAAAATTTTGGGTTGAATAAAAATTCCGTGTCAGTCAATGTTTTTAGAAATGCGACCATATCAACGCGATCATTATCCGATAAATTCATAGGTTTAGAAAGTTCTTTTGGTAACAATTTGTTGTGAGACAATGCATTATAATTTTTGACTACTTCTGTCAAAGTCTTATATCGTCCGTCATGCATATAGGGGAAAGTGAACTGAATGTTTCGCAAAGTCGGCACTTTAAAACGAAGTGAATCTTCTTTTCTTCCGGTCATTTTCATTCTGCCATAATCATTCAAAGTGGGATCGATAGCCAAGCCATTATATTCAAATTTACCACTATTAAATAATGGTTCTTGATGACAAGTGGCACAATGCAATTTGAATAAATCGTAGCCTTTTTGTTCTTTCTCGCTAAACTGAGCTTCTTTTCGAACTACTTGATCATATTTGGAATTAGAGGATTGTAACATGACTACAAACTGGGACAAAGCTTTCAAAGTGAATTGGCCCGTAATTTTTGAAGTTCCAAATGCTCTTTCAAACAAACTAGGATAATCGTGGGTTTGTTGTAGTTTTTGAACGACATGTTCTAAAGTTTCATCCATTTCGAGTGGACTTGTAATCGGATTGAGCGGTTGAACTTCCAAATGATTCACGCCGCCGTCCCACATAAAATCTTTCGACCACGCCAAGTTCATTAAGGCTAAAGAATTTCGAGTTCCAATCTTTCCGTCAATGCCATGACTTAAATCGTGATCGACATGCGTAAAACCCGTGGCTTGCAGATGACAACTGGAGCAGGAAATGGTATTGTCTCTAGACAAAATTGGGTCATAAAACAATTTTCTGCCCAATTCAAAACCTTCTTCCGTCAGTGGATTTTTCTTAAAATCATAATGTGGTTTTGGCCAACCTTTGGGTACTTCGAAGTAAATAGGAGTTAAGTGGCTTTTTGAAAAAGCATAAATTCCAATTATTGAAATTCCAAAAACCAATGGAATTATTAACTTTTTCATTCCACTGAAAATA
>JBIKRP010000098.1:0-6824 GCA_044349145.1 Flavobacterium sp. | reverse complement strand
AAAGAAATGGAAGAAATCTGTAGTGGTTGCAAATTTTGATGGCGTTGCTAAAATTGGTCCCAAGCCATGAGCCGCAACCATAGCCCAAACCAACAATGCCAATGCGGCCAATGGAAGAAAAATAGCTTTAAATACCAATAATTTTCGGATGCTATCTACGCCCAAATAAACGACGTACATATTCAACAACCAAAACACCAGAAAACAAATCGCAGGTCCGGTTTGTAAACCAAAAGAATCGGGAAATATTTGTGGCAACGTTTCGATGCTTGGAATCCACAATCGCATCATTTGATAAACGGCAAAACCGCCAATCCAGGTTTGAATTCCGAACCAACCGCAAGCCACAATTGCTCTTAGCATAGCCGGAATATTGGCACCCATTGTTCCGAAACTGGCGCGCGCAAAAACAGGAAACGGAATGCCGTATTTCGCACCTGCATGTCCGTTTAAAATCATTGGAATCAGTACAATCGTATTGCCTAAGAAAATCGTTAGAATGGCTTGCCACCAATTCATTCCTCCTTCAATCAATGAGCTCGAAAGCATATAGGTTGGAATGCAAAGACTCATGCTAATCCATAAGGCTGCATAATTCCATGTCGTCCAAGTGCGTTGATTGGATGCTATTGGAGCCAAGTCTTCGCTATACAAAGCGGAGTTTGATGCGTGTAGATTTTCGTTGTTCAAGTTTTTTTGATTTAATCGATTAACGCCGCGTCAGCAATTTTAAGTGCTTCGCCGATGATAGCCAAACCTTCATCTATTTCGCTTTCGGTTACGCATAACGGCGGCGCGATGAAAATGTATCCCCAGCGTACGAAAGTGTATAATCCGAGTTCGCGAACTTTAGCCGCAATTTGGTTGGTCACTTTTAGGTCGTCACCTGCAGCGTTGTAAGGTGCAATTAGTTCACCTGTTTTTCTGCTTTTCAAAATATCTAAACAGCCTAAAAGTCCAGTGTTTCTGAACGTTCCCATACTCGGATGTTGACTCCTCATCGCTTCAACTCGGGATTCTAAGTAGGCACCCATTTTGCGCGTATTGGCAATTAGATTGTCGCTTTCATAAATATTAATCACCGCCAAAGCAGCTGCTAATGCTACTGGATGACCATTGTAAGTCAACCCAATCATCATCGGCGTATTCTCGTATTTCTCGGCAATTTTGTCGGAAACCATCAAACAACCTAAAGGCAAATAAGAAGCGGTAAGCCCTTTTGCCATGCAAACCATATCTGGAATTATGTCGTGATTTTGAAATCCGAACCATTGCCCCGTTCTTCCGAATCCGCTCATTACCTCATCGGCAACAAATAAAATTCCGTATTTTTCGCAAAGCGCTTTCACGCCCTTTAAATACCCTTTTGGATAGTGCAAGCATCCTGAAGAACCGCTTTCGCCTTCAAAAATAAAAGCAGCAATATTGGTTTTCCCTTCAAGGTGAATGACTCTTTCTACGTATTCTAAACTTAGACTTAACTTAGTGGCGTCGTCTAGATTTTTCATGCCGAAGAAATAATACGGATCGTCTAAATGTACTGCATTGGGCATTTGTTGCGAATCGTTGGCTAACTTTCTTGGGTCGCCACCGACAGTCATTCCGCCGATAGAGCCGCCATGAAAAGCGCGATATCTTCCGATGATTTTGTGTCTGCCGGTGTATAATCTCGCCAATTTGATGGCGTTGTCGATAGACGAGGTTCCGCATAAAGTATAAAATGCTTTATTAAGATCACCTGGACAAATTTCTGCCAACTTACGTGACAGTTTTGCTCTCACTTCTGTGGTGCAAGACGGCGTTACAAAACTCACTTTTTGCATTTGTTCTACGACTGCGTCTGTCACACGTTGATCGCCGTGACCAATATTGACAGACATCAAGCCTGAAGAAAAATCGATGATTTTGTTGCCATCGTAATCGTATAAGTAAACGCCTTCCGCTCTATCTATAGCGATTGGGTTGACGCTGGCTTGCGCCGACCAAGAGAATAAACTAAACTCTTTGCTGTCGCTGATGATTTGTTCCTTGGTTAAGGTTTGTTCTTTTGTAATCATTTTTTCTATTTTGAATTTTAAATGATAAATTTTGAATGTGTTTCTAATGATTCGAATGCCCTAGCCCCGATTGCAGTGAAAATCCTTTTTTGCCGTTTTTTCGGCAGAAAAGATTGCAACGTAAAGCGGGATTAGCTCCTAAAAAAAATTAATTTCTTTCTAGCTCATCCAGTTGACACCGGCTTCTGCGTTCCATTTGATGGTGCTTTTCTTTAATTTCGTCCAAAACTCGATCGAGCTTTTTCCGGTGATATCGCCCACGCCAAATTTGCTTTCGTTCCAACCACCGAAACTAAATGGCTCACGTGGAACGGGAACACCGACATTGACTCCGATCATTCCGGCGCTTGCTTTATCGATGATGTAGCGCGCCATTCCGCCGTTTTGGGTGAAAACGCTCGCTGCATTTCCGTATGGATTGGCATTTTCGATGGCTAAGGCTTCGTCGACCGTATTCGTTCTCATGATCGAAATGACTGGTCCGAAAATTTCTTCGGTGGCCACGCTCATTTGAGGTGTTACGAAGTCGATAACTGTTGGCCCGACGTATGTTCCGTTTTCTTTCCCGGCTACCTTGGTGTTTCTACCATCGACGAGGATTTTTGCGCCGTCTTTTTCAGCTTGGGTGATATAACTTTCTATTCTTTCTTGTGATTCTTTGTTGATGACTGCACCCAAATTGACTCCAGGAATAATCTTGCGTGCTTCATCGCAAATTTTAGCGACAATCGCGTCTACATTTCCTACTCCAATCATCGCAGACGCAGCCATACAACGTTGTCCGGCGCAACCAGACATAGAGGCAGCGACGTTTTGTGCTGTCATTTCTGGAATCGCGTCAGGCAATACCATCAAGTGGTTTTTGGCACCGCCTAATGACAAACATCTTTTTAGGTTTTGAGTGGCACGTTGGTAAACGATCTTTGCCACTTTGGTCGATCCGACAAAGGAAACAGCTTCGATGTTGGGATGATCACAAATTGCGTTTACGATTTCAACATCGCCGTGAACTACGTTGAAAACGCCATCAGGCAAACCTGCTTCTTTGAGTAATTCTGCCAACCTACCGCAGCTTAAAGGCACTTTTTCCGACGGTTTGATGATCATGCAGTTTCCTAGCGCGATTGCATTTGGGATTGTCCAATTGGGTACCATTGAAGGGAAATTGAATGGTACAATAGATGCCACGACACCAAGCGCAACGTGTTCTGTTCTGCATTCTACACCTTTACTCACTTCTAGCAATTCGCCTGTAATAAGTTGTGGCAATGAAGTTGCAAATTCGGTTAGTTCAATACATTTTTCAATTTCTGCTACTGATTCTCCGTAGGTTTTTCCGTTTTCTTCGCTGCACAATTCAGCCAGTTCTTTGAGGTGTTTTTCTAAAAGTGTTTTATATCTGAAGAAAACTTGAACGCGCTCTTTGATGGGCGTTTTGCTCCATGCTGGAAAGGCGGCTTGCGCTGCTTTGACGGCATTGTCTAAATCTTGATTTGACGACATTGGAACAGTTGATAATAGATTTCCATCGAGTGGCGAAACCACGTTCATTGTTTTTGTTGTTGAACTTGGAACAAACTTCCCGTTGATGTAATTTTGAATTGCAGGGTATTTCATGTAGTGATTAATTTTTAAAGTACAAATAATTAATAAAAATAATAACAATTTCTTAATATACAAGTTTTATATGTGGAATATCCTTAAAGAAAGCGCGCTTTATTTATTAAAAACATTGTCGAAGTAAGACCCAAATTTCGGGTTCAAATTAAGGCTGCAAACAATTCTTTTTCAACAGCCACATCTTGAGCAGATTAGCAGTGGCATCCAATAGAAGACCACACCACGTTTTTATAGCATAGTCATCTAAATTTAAATACTATCTTTGAGCAAATAAGACCTATGAAACGTATTTTTCTTTTACTTCCTCTATTTGTATTTTTCAATTGCAGTCAAATTGACAATCCTACAGTAGAAAATGTAGTTGTTGAACGTCCGGGTATTCCTTTAAACAAATTAGATGTTTTTAATTTGAATGAAGTTCCTTCAATGACTTTGGAATTTTCCGTTTCCGATTGGAATACGATTCTTCAGAACTTTGATCTCAATCCAGCGAACGATGAAAAAGTAGTTTCTAAATTTTCTTACCTCAACAGATCAGGATCAGTAACGCTAGATAGTATTGGCGTGCGCTTGAGAGGCAACACAAGCAGACGCAGACCAGAAGGTAGTTTCGGAGAATTACATTCTGTTACTAACCCTGATTGGCATCACAGTCATTTTGCATTAGATTTTTCAAAATTCAGAGACGATCAGCGGTTTGCAGGCCTTGAGAAACTTAACATCAAATGGTTTAAAGATGACGCCGCTTACGTTCGTGAAATTTATTGTTACGATTTGTTTAGACGCTTTGGTTGCTGGAATGCACCGCGCGCATCGTATTGTCGTGTCAATATAAAAGTTCAAGGTGATCCTTCACCTGCTTACTTTGGAGTCTATGAAATGGTAGAAAGTATAGACAAAGACTTTATTGAAAAAAACCAATCCAAATGGGGTTCAGGAGTTGGTTTTCTTTGGAAAGGCGGTTATAGCAATTCTAATAATGCCAATTTTGTTTCTACACAGAGTATTGGTGTTGAAAATGTAGATATCAATCCAACGTTATCTGTTTATTATGCCTATGATTTAAAGACAAGAAAGAACGAGCTACCTGCTGCGAAAGCAGAATTATTGCAGTTTATTTCAGATCTTAATACTAAAACGGGAACTGAATTTCAAACTTGGATTGAAGGAAGAATGGATATTCCGCTCTTTCTAAAAACTTATGCTGTCAATGTTGTTGTGGGAATGTGGGATGATTATTGGGTCAATGGTAATAACTTCTATTTTTATTTTTCGCCAAATGGGAAAGCCTATTTTATTCCTTATGATTATGACAATACTTTAGGCACATCGCAAATAATTCCCAACTCCGGAACGCAGAACTTGCTTACTTGGGGCAATATGACCCAAAGACCCTTAATAACAAAGATTCTGGCAATACCGCAATACCAAAACTTGTACAAAAGCTACATTACGCAACTTACCTCTACTACAAATAACTTGTTTCATTCGACAAAGAGTATTCCGCGTCTTCAAGCTTGGCAAAAAATGATTGCCCCTTTCGTAAGTAATGACACTGGAGAGGACATGCTTATTGAAGATACTCCTGCTTATTGGGGAAATCAGCCTAACTACCGATTGAAAACAGGAAACAATCAAGGAGGCACCAATGGACCTGCCAATTATTTTACCACTAAGAAATTAAGTGTTACTTGGTAAAAAATTAAGTTGTTAACTTGATTACTTTAAAATCTTTTTCGTCAGACTATATTCTCAAAAATTTGACCTTCAAATTTAACTATAAACGATGCGGCGTTGACCACGTTTTTTCGTAACTTTAAATTAGAAAAGGTAACCAGCTTTTTCAGGAGTACGAAATAAAAAATTAGATCATGAAAGTAAAAAAAAGATTGGGTATTTGGATGGATCACGCCACTGCCTGCTGGATGGAATATAATGTAGATTCTTTTGAAGTCAACACTATTACTGCTGACCATGATAGCTTGGTCAATCAACAACCTTTACTACAAAGTGAAAGTGCGCTACACAATAAAGAGCAACAAACCCTTCATCGGTTTTACAAATCACTGCTCGAAATAATCAAAAATTATGACGAAGTGTTGCTTTTCGGACCGTCAAACGCGAAGACGGAATTGTATAATCTTGCAAGAGCTGAACATCGTTTTGACGCTGTAAAAATTGAAACCAAATCAGCAACAAAAATGAGTTACAAAGAGCAACACGCCTTCATGAAAGATTATTTTGTAAAACTACTTAATTACGAAAGTACTTACAGCAAATAAGGTTGTCGCCAATAAAAAAGACCTGCTTTACAGTAGGTCTTTTTCTATTTTATTTAAAGTACTATTCATTCTTTTAAAATCTATTGTCGCCATCCAATAAATTACCGATTCCTCCCAGCAAACTTCCTTCTTCTCGGGAACTTCCTCCATTTTTCGGAGCGGAAGCAATAATTCTATCCGCCAATCTACTAAACGGTAGCGACTGAATATAGACTGTTCCTGGTCCACGAAGGGTTGCATAAAACATTCCTTCTCCGCCGAACAAAGTGTTTTTGACTCCGCCAACAAATTCGATATCATAATCAACTTCCTTTGTAAAGCCAACAATGCAACCAGTGTCTACCTTAAGAACATCTCCTTGTGCCAGTTCTTTTTTTGCCAAAGTTCCTCCAGAATGCACGAATGCCATTCCGTCGCCTTCTAGCTTTTGCATAATAAAACCTTCTCCTCCGAAAAGTCCACGGCCTAATTTTTTAGAAAATTCAATTCCAACTGAAACCCCTTTAGCGGCGCACAAGAACGAATCTTTTTGGCAAATGAACTTACCTTGAAATTGCGCTAAATCAATCGCAATTATTTTTCCTGGATAAGGAGAAGCAAACGACACTTTGCTTTTGACTGCATTTTGATTGAGATAAGCGGTCATAAACAAACTTTCTCCAGTCAAAACGCGCTTACCAGCTGAAAGCAACTTACCAAACAATCCGCTTTGCTGTTGATCCGATCCATCGCCAAAAATGGTTTCCATTTTGATTCCGTTGTCCATCATCATAAAACTTCCCGCTTCTGCGACTACAATTTCTTGCGGATCCAGTTCTATTTCTACGTATTGCATTTCCTCACCATAAATATGGTAATCTATTTC
>JBIKRP010000097.1:0-6895 GCA_044349145.1 Flavobacterium sp. | reverse complement strand
ATTTGGAAGTGGTTTGTGATGCTTGCTTTGTTATTTTTGGTCTTAGAAGTACTCATTCAAAAATTTGTAAAATGAATTTAATTGTCAGAGCTGCTAAAATAATTGATTCTAAAAGTCCTTTTCACAATCAAATTGTCGATTTGTTAATCGAAGATGGGACAATCAAAAAAATCGGAACTTCGATTGCAAATCCCTCTAATTTTCAAGAGTTAAAACTCGATAATTTACACGTTTCACAAGGTTGGTTTGATTCAAGCGTATGCTTTGGTGAGCCGGGCTACGAAGATTGCGAAACCATCGAAAACGGATTACTGGTTGCCGCCAAAAGCGGATTTACCGCAGTAGCATTGCAACCCCATACACAACCAATTATTGACAATCAATCGCAGGTGCATTTTGTACAATCGAAAGCAAAAGATACTGCAACCCAACTCTACCCCATTGGTGCATTGACTAAGGAAAGTCTGGGGAAAGATCTGGCTGAACTATATGACATGAAAAATGCGGGAGCCATTGCTTTTGGAGACTATAACAAAAGCATCAGTAACGCCAACCTGCTGAAAATAGCCTTACAATACGCACAAGATTTTGACGGACTAGTGATTGCTTTTTCGCAAGATTCAGACCTCAAAGGAAACGGCGTTGTCAATGAAGGAATGGTTTCGACTCAGTTAGGATTGAAGGGAATTCCCGCGATGGCAGAAGAATTGCAAGTGGCTCGTAATTTATTTTTATTAGAATATACGGATGGAAAATTGCACATTCCGACCATTTCTACAGAGAAATCGGTAGCATTAATCAAAGAAGCAAAATCGAAAGGATTGCAAGTTACTTGCAGTGTAGCAGTGCATCATTTGACTTTGACTGATGAAAAATTACACGGATTTGATACCCGATATAAAGTCGCGCCACCATTGCGCGCAGAGTCAGACAGAAAAGCTTTGTTGCAAGGCGTTTTGGATGGAACCATTGATATGATTACCTCGGATCACAATCCAATCGATATTGAACATAAAAAAATGGAATTTGATTTGGCGAAAAACGGAACGATCGGATTAGAAAGTTCTTTTGGAGCGTTAATCAGTATTTTGCCTCTTGAAACTGTCATTGAAAATCTCACGCATGGAAAGGCGATTTTTGGGATTCAAGAGTCGACAATAAAAGAAGGAAATCTTGCCAATCTTAGCTTTTTCAATCCAGAAGAAACGTGGACATTTACCAAAGAAAAGATCCAATCAAAATCTAAAAATTCCGCTTTCTTAGGACAAGCGATGAAAGGAAAAGTATACGGAATTTACAATCAAGGAAAATTAGTTTTATCAAATGAATAATACTGTAGAAGAAGGAAAAACTGCTGCAATTACGAGCTATATTCTAATTGTTGGCGTATTAATCGCTATGTCTATGAATTCTGAAAATAAGAATACATTTGCTTCTTTTCACATTCGACAAGCATTGGGATTAACGATTACGTTTCTTTCATTGGGATTGATTGTTAGCAATTTTGATAGTTTGATAATTTCCGCCACCATGTGGATTTTTGTCTCCATACTGTGGACTTATGGTTTTTTCACAGCTATCAAAGGTGATATGAAACCATTGCCGCTATTGGGAAATTTATTTCAAAAAGCGTTTCATTTTATATAATTATATGAACTTATCTCTGCAATATTTAATACGCGAACCTAAAGTTAAACAGCATCAAAACCCGCTATTACTTTTGCTTCACGGCTATGGCAGCAACGAACAAGATTTATTTTCTTTTGCAAGTGAACTTCCAGAGGAATACTATGTGATTTCTGTTCGCGCTCCATATGATATGATGTATGGAAGTTACGCTTGGTATGCGATTAATTTCGATGCGGATGAAAATAAATTCTCAGACCACGACCAGGCAAGAGAATCTCGAGATTTGATTGCTAAATTTATAGATGAGTTGGTTGCAAATTATCCAATTGACGCCCATGATATTACACTAATCGGATTTAGTCAAGGCTGTATTTTGAGTTATGCGGTTGCACTTTCGTATCCAGAAAAAGTACAGCGCGTGGTTGCGATGAGTGGTTATTTGAATCTTGATATCGCCACAGAAAACTACGCCAACAAAGACTTTAGCAATTTGAAAATATTTGCGTCACACGGCTCCGTAGACCAAGTGATTCCGGTTGATTGGGCTCGAAAAGCAAAACCTACTTTGGATCGTTTAGGGATTGAAACCACTTATAAAGAATATCCCATTGGACACGGTGTTTCGCCACAGAATTTCTACGATTTTAAAAACTGGTTGCAAACCAAATAAGCAACATTACTTTTGATACAAAACGGATTGAATGGTTTCAAAAGTAACGGTTTCGTCTTCATTAATAAAGTACTTTAGCAACACTTCTCCCCAATACTCGCCATCACTATAATCAGCGATAATCCAGCGGTGGTTCAATACTTTTGCTTTATTGATGATGAACTTTTGCGCTCCAATTTGATCTTGCCCAGTGTATGGATTCCCTTTTGGATTCTCGTTTAAGTCCATCAATTTCTCCTTTACGTAAGGAATCAATTTTTCGTAAGGAATAAATTTCTTAGCGTCGCCTGAGTCAAAGTAGTTTTGTGCATTTTGGTTGTTCTCTAAAGAAAAATAATTAGCATCATCATACTTTGCGGACACCGAGGTAAGACTATCTCTCAATTTGGCGTTGGTTGTTTTGAATTGTGTTTCGTCAAAAATATTTTTTTTGCTGTAATACATATATGTGAAAATATTAAGCAAGACAGCTAAAATAAAAAGATAAAGGAAAAGGGATTTTTTCATAAGGCAATTTACTAATTATACAGTTATTTCTAAATTATCGTAAGCAACATAAACATTGGCTGGCAATTTCTTTTGAATTTCTTCATGGAAGCCGAAGAGGTGACTAATATGGGTGAGATAAGCTTTCTCTGGTTGAACTTTAGCAATAAATGCCGAGGCTTCGTCCAAATTAAAATGCGAATGATGCGGCTCTTCTCGCAAGGCGTTAACCACGAGCACTTTCAGTCCTTTCAACTTTGCAACCTCACTTTCTTCGATTGTTTTTACATCAGTAAGGTAAGCAAAATCGTCTATTCTAAAACCGAATACTTGCAAATTTCCGTGCATGACATTGATTGGCATCGCGACTTTGTCTCCGACTGCAAATGGCTCGTCTAATTTAATTTCGATTGGACGCACGGATGGTGCACCTGGATAACGATTTTCGGTTTCGAACACGTAGTCGAAACGACGTTGCAGATTCTTGATTACCCTTTCATGCGCAAAAATTGGAAGTGCACCCTGTTTAAAATTAAACGGACGAATATCGTCTAAGCCCGCAGTATGATCTGCATGTTCATGGGTATATAATATTCCGTCTATTTTACAGCATTTTGACCGTAACATTTGTTGCCTGAAGTCAGGTCCACAATCAACAATATACGAATGCTCGTCCCAGTGAATCCAAATTGATACACGAAGCCTTTTATCTTTCGGATCCTCGCTATGACAGACGGAATGCTGGCTTCCAATAACGGGAATTCCTTGTGACGTGCCAGTACCTAAAAAATAGACTTTCAATTTGTTATTTTTTTTACAAAAATACTATTAATTATCAGTTGATAAAGTCCTATTTTGTTAACTTTACGCAAGAATTACTACGTTACCTCAAATCATGGAAAAACAAATTAAATTAAAAGGAGACAAAGTCATTGAACAAGTCCCATCTATTAAAGATAAAGCGCTACGTATCAATTTAAATGAAAATATATACGGGACTTTTGCAGAAATAGGGGCTGGACAAGAAACAGTAAGACATTTCTTTAGATCTGGAGGATCTTCTGGAACTATTGCGAAAGCCATGAGTGCTTATGATAAGGACTTTAGTGATGCCATTTACGGCGTGGAAGAAGATGGTCGCTATGTTACGGAAAGCAGATTAAAGAAAATGCTGACCCATGAAGTAAACCTTATTGAAAAACGATTAAGTAGAGAAAAACATCCTCATAAGATGTTTTTTAGTTATGCCAATACGGTTGCGACGATAGATTTTGCGAAACAATTCAAAGGACATGGTTGGGTTGGTATTCGTTTTCAAATTGATCCGGAAGAAGAATACAATGACATTAGTATCCACATCAGATTTAAAGAAACTGATGCACGATTGCAACAAGAAACCTTAGGAGTACTTGGAGTCAATTTGATTTATGGTGCTTTTTATAAATACAATGACCCGAAAAAACTGTTGCGTTATTTGTATGACCATTTGGACAAAGATCAATTGGAGATTGATACTGTTAACTTTTCAGGACCTCGTTTTGAGGAAGTAGACAATCGTCTGATGAGTTTGCAATTGGTAAAAAATGGTATGACCGATGCCGTAATGTTTGATCCGGAAGGGAAAAACATATTGCCGGCAGCAATCTTATACAAGAAAAACATTCTGGCTTTGCGTGGCAGTTTCCGACCGGTAACTAGCGTCAACATGGATATGTACGAGAAGTCACTAAAAATGTTTCTCTCTGAAAGTAAAGTTCAAAAAGAAAATACGCTAGTAGTATTCGAGATTACGCTTTCAAACCTCCGCTCAGAAGGAGAAATCGACGAACGCGATTTTATGGATCGGGCGGAATTGTTGTGCTCGCTAGGGCAAACAGTAATGATTTCGAATTTTCAAGAATACTATAAAGTAGTCGAGTATTTTTCTAATTATACCAAAGCACGAATGGGACTGGCGATGGGTGTCAATAATTTGATTGACATCTTTGACGAAAAATACTACCGTCACCTGAGTGGTGGAATACTAGAGGCATTTGGAAAATTATTCTATCGTGATTTGAAAGTCTTTGTCTACCCGATGTTGGGTGAAGATGGCGAAGTCATTAATTCGGAGAATCTGAAAGTTCATCCACGTATGAAAGAACTTTATAAATTCTTCAAGTTTAATGGAAAAGTCGTAGATATTGATGATTTCAATCCAAACAATTTGCAGGTATTTTCTAGAGAAGTACTCAAAATGATCAGTCACGGAAAATCTGGTTGGGAAAATATGCTACCGAAAGGAATTGCAGAACTCATCAAGAAACACAGACTTTTTGGATACGATCCAAATAAAGTTTTGGAAGAAACCAAGTAGTTTCAGAAGAATAGAAAAAGAGCCAAAAAACGCAAATCAAAATTGTGTTTTTTGGCTCCTTTTTTTTATACTATTTTAGAATCTGAGCAGCGTGGTCTTTGGTTTTTACTTCAGAAATCACTTCATCTATTAGGCCGTTTTCGTCAATAACAAAAGTCGTTCTGTGAATACCATCGTATTCTTTTCCCATGAATTTTTTCGGTCCCCAAACCCCAAATGCTTCAATCACCGATTTATCTTCATCTGCCAATAATGGAAAAGGAAATTCAAATTTGTTTTTGAAATTGGCTTGTGCTTTTGCGTTATCGGCGCTGACGCCCAGCAATGCATAGTTATTGGCTTGAAAGCGTGCAAAATTATCACGAAGATCGCAAGCTTCTGCGGTACATCCTGGCGTGTTGGCTTTCGGATAGAAGAAGACAACCAATTTCTTACCGTGATAATCTGCTAATGTATGTACGGTTCCGTCTTGATCTTTCGCCGAAAAATTTGGAGCTTGATCTCCTTTTTTTAATGTCGTCATGTTTTTACCTGTTTTGAATAATGAGTATATGTCTTTTGATTCGGAGGCTTTGCCCCAGATGGCAGTGAAAACCCCGTAGGTTCTACAACTAATTTTTCTTACCATAGATCAGCGACCAGCGGAAGCTGAAGCTATTGTTTAGAAAAATAGTTTTAGAAACTGCGGCGTTGTAGCGTACAGCTGGATTAGGCACATCGCAATATTTATATTAATTTTGGATTCATAAAAATAATCAAATGACCCAACAAGAGCGTGTAACGTTTGTTATAAATACGTTAAAAGAATTCTATCCAAGCATACCCATTCCTTTAGACCATAAAGATCCGTATACGTTGTTGATTGCAGTTCTGCTTTCAGCTCAGTGCACCGATGTTCGTGTCAATAAAATCACGCCGTTGCTATTTGCGAAAGCGGACAATCCGTTTGATATGGTCAAAATGACGGTGGAAGAAATCAAAGAAATTATTCGACCCTGTGGATTATCTCCAATGAAGTCAAAAGGCATTCACGGTTTGTCACAAATCTTGATTGAAAAGCACGATGGTCATGTGCCACAAAGTTTTGAGGCTTTGGAAGCCTTGCCAGCTGTTGGTCATAAAACGGCAAGCGTCGTGATGAGTCAGGCTTTTGGTGTGCCTGCTTTTCCGGTTGATACGCATATTCATCGGCTGATGTATCGATGGAACTTCACGAATGGCAAAAATGTGGTTCAAACTGAAAAAGATGCCAAGCGACTTTTCCCAAAAGAATTATGGAACGATTTACATTTGCAGATTATTTGGTATGGACGTGAATATTCTCCCGCGCGCGGTTTTGATTTGGAGAAAGACATTATCACCAAAACGATTGGGCGAAAAACTATTTTGAATGCATTGAAAAATAAGCGAACGCCAAAAAAATAGCAATTAGGCGAGCGCGTTTAAAAAAAATATCCCGATAAGTTTCGGGATATTTTCTTAATTAGCGATCATTTCAATGTTCATCTTTCCAATTTTTAAGTAGCTTAACGCTTTAGAGTAATTTAATAAAAAAGATACTGTTTCTTTTTTGGGTTTCATGGAAGGAGTTACCAATGATTTTCTAAAGTAAATTTTTGCCATATTGTAGTTATTGTGTTTGTTATATCTACAACGATGGATTCTCCAATATATTGTTAATTGGTCAAAATAATTTGATGCTTCTCGATCACTTTCCTTAGGTTCATTAAAGCATAACGCATTCTACCTAAGGC
>JBIKRP010000096.1:0-6900 GCA_044349145.1 Flavobacterium sp. | reverse complement strand
TAAGGTATTGACAGTAGCAGGCAAACCTGTTCCTGTAATTTGATTCGCAACACCATTATAAACATAATTCGAAGTAGTTGGCAAAGTACGTGTAG
Organism: Flavobacterium sp.; assembly: GCA_044349145.1. Classification (GTDB taxonomy): domain Bacteria; phylum Bacteroidota; class Bacteroidia; order Flavobacteriales; family Flavobacteriaceae; genus Flavobacterium. The sequence goes on along the minus strand of JBIKRP010000096.1, from coordinate 6,805 downwards.
TCGTTTGAACAGAACCAGTAGCACCACTCGATGCCAAACCTGCTGTATGACCCGTTCTGAGTGTTGCTGCAGCAGCCAAATTGAATATACCTGTACCACTAACTACAACGCCTGGAGCCAAATCGATGGTTCCTGAAATCGCCAAGGAACCTGTACCCGTGATCGTGATATTACTTTGCAAAGCCGTCACTTTCCCTGAAGGAATGTTGATGGTTTGACCTGTAGCAATAGTATACGCTCCAGTACCACTAATGGTTTGACTCGCGCCATTAAACTGAAGTGAAGCGCCCGTACCATTCGCATTAAAAGTAGAACCAGAAGCCACACTAATATTTCCGTTAATCGAAGATATCGCTGCCGCAACTCCTGTCATTCCAATATTAAGCGTTGTGTTGTTAGATAAAGTCAAATTATCCATATAAACGGCGGAACCACCTGTTAAAGTTGCTATTCCACTGCCTTGAAGCGTTAAATTAGAATATGTTCTTCCACTAAAACCTAAACCTGATCCTCCTGCAATACCATGAATATAATTACTTCCTGTCTGAAAGACAACAACCGATGCCGGCTGTGTTTTTTGAAAAGGATTAGCACCAGCATTATGGTTAAAGGTTGACCCAGAGGCAAATACAACACTATTTGCAGTTCCAGAACCAAAAACGTTTCCAGTATTTCCTGTTCCTTGTGTAAATGAGGAACCACTGTTAAATGTAATTCCAGCTGCATCTGCAGCAATCAACGTATTTGCAGAAGTAGTAAAATTCATGCTTCCGCTGATACTTCCCGTGGCTCCCGTGGCAACTGTCAATGCCAACGCACTCGCTCCAGTCGCATTCAAAGCACTACCCGAAGCTACAGATAAATCAGCACCTGTAACACCATTGCTTATCGTCAAGGCACCCGCACCCGCAGGCTGCAAGTTTACCGTTGTATTTCCAGACACTAATATGCCACCAACGGTTTCTACCGGAATGTTGGTTACGGTAGTCGTAGCGCCATTATTAAAAATCATATTGTCGTACGCTCCGATAACCGATCTCGTTGGCGTCCAGTTGGTACCCGTAGCCCAAGATGCCGTTCCGGTTTGGTTCCAAGTATAGCTTGGTGTGGTCGCACCAACCGTATAAGTATAGTTTGTTCCGCCACCGCTAACATTTTGTCCAGAGGCATTATAAATATTCAAAGAAAAATAATCCGCTTGTGCCACCGAAGGAGCAGTTGCTGTATTAGAGGAGAAGATATAATAAGAAACATTCGCACTTGGCGTGTTAAAGGTACCTGGTATAGTAGCCGTCAATGTCGTTCCTGAAGTACTAAACGAGGTAATCGTAGAGGTGGCAAAACCATCTTTCGAGTAGCGTAAGTAAACCGTTTCGTTAGTGCTCAAAGTGGCAGAAATTGTCGTCGTAACCACCACAGGCTGACCGACACCTACCGAAGCAGCCACCGGGCTTTGAGAAGCAGCAGTAATATTTTTAGGATTATAAGTCGTAGACAATACCGACATAAAGTTGTTGGCGGCGCTATTTCCTCCTACTAAGAAAGTATAATACGAACCTGAAACTATTGCTGGCAAAGTTCCGCTTTGTCCCCCAAAAGCAGTATTGTATCTTGCCGACGAAGCTGCCGATGCAGGATCTATATAAGTATTAAACGCCGACAATTGTTGACCACTTACATAAGGCCTCCAGTTGGTCGAGTAATTTGTGGCTCCTGCAGTTCCTGTTGCAAATTCCCACACACGTCCTGCAGCTCCAGCAGAAGTAGCATTAATTCGCACAAAACGAACGCCACCACCACGTGTCACTAAATCATAGGTTACATAACCACCATTGGCAACTTGGGTTCCTAAAACCGTTGGCTGCGCATAAGAGTTCTCTGAAATTAAAGTCATAAAAAGCAACAACAACAACACAGAAAGTGTAGGCAATGATTGCAACGAAACGACTCTTTTAAGTAATGAATTTTTCATAATTAAGCATTTAGTATTGAAACGCAAACAGTGTTTAAAGCGTTTATCTTTATTCTGTTAGGAACTTCCAAAGTTAAACAAATAATAGAGAGGTCAAAGAAGAAGACGCAAAAAAATGAACTCAACATCAAATTTAAAGATTACTTAATATTACGCAGAAAAAACACAAGCTTTTTTGGAAATCAGCAAAGACAATGGCGTTCTTGCTCTCAAAAAATCAAAAATTCGCAATGCAATTAGGCAGGCCAATTTAATTCAAATGTACTATAAACTAGACCACTACACACCTCAACTGCAGACGAAGTGTATAGCAAAAGGGCCCACTCGTTGTTTTGCGAATGTATTAGCTTTAGTACATAAGGTATATACCAAGTACGTATGAAGTATATACCAAGTACGTATGAAGTATATACCAAGTATATATGAAGTATATATGACGCAGCTCATTTTTCATTTGCTGAATAATCGACTACCTATATTGTGCTATCTTGGTTGTGTGTTTTTGCGACATGTAATGGTAATTAAATAAAAAAACCTCCCTTGACGAGGGAGGCTTTCTGTTGAGTAATTAACCATGCTTATAAAAAACTATGCGATATTAGAAGCGTATTGCGACGCTTTTTTCAAAAACGTTTTGATCAATAAACGGTTAGGGGCAATTCCGCTTGTCATCATTTGTTTTTTTGAAGTAGATTCTTTAGTGATGTTTTCGTTTGTTGTTTGTTTTGTTCCCATAAACCAAGAAACCATATTCATTGAAGAACTAGATTCTACTGCAGTAGATGAAGCAGCGACAGTAACAGGAACTTCGATTGTGTTTTGTGCAAACCCAACAGTTGACAACAACATCATTACTAAAACGATCATCATTTTGATGTTGTTAGAAGTAGTTGTGTTTGCTGTTGTGTTCATGTGGTGTGTGTTACTTTGTTTGTACATGACAAATCTATGGCAACCCCGCAGTCTACTGAAATAATTTCGGCAACTAACCTCAAAACTCGTTAAACTAACCAAAAATGAAAATCTCGTGCATTTCAGCTAAAAAAGATGCATTTTATGGATAGTTTTGAGAGAAGTATTCGACAAAACAACCCGTCTTGTCCGATTTCATTGAAAAAAAGGCAGAAAATACCGTTAGAAGAAAACAAAGGAGAATAACACCCGCAACTTAGGGTGTTCTGAAAATATGCTAAATAGCACAATAGATTACCTTTTGATTACACGCAAGGTTTTAGTTGAAGTTCCTTGACTCACGACGAGATGATACACTCCAGAAGAATAGCTCTCTCCTATGGCAAGGTTGGCGATGTTTTCGACAGTCTCCTGATATACCGCAATCGATCGTCCAAACATATCGTAAACTTTAATTTCAATAGGTTCTTCACTTGAAGTATTGAAATTTAGGTTAAAGAAGTTGGTAAACGGATTGGGCGTCGATTTAACATCAAAGATGCTTATCGGTTCGTTGGTTAACCTCGTAGCTGTTGGTAAGATCGTCAGTGTGCAAGTCTCCCTGCCTGGCACGTAGCTATTATTGTATAGCACATCTACACGAACGGAATACGTAGTTCCAACCATCGGGCCGCCAGGTATATTGTAAATACTCATGGAACTATTCGCTGTAATGTATTCTCTGTATCGGATTCCATTATCTAATACGAATTTATAGCCTTGGGCGCCCGTGATAGGAATGGCAAAAATACTCTGCCATAAATTATTTGTTGAACTTCCACAACTTGGGATAGATATTCTTGAAACCCCAGGAGTCGGAGGCGTTACTATTACACAACTAGTACCATATTCGGTATCCGGAAGCCAATTACCATTCATTTTCAATAAAACATCAATAGTATAGGCGGTTGCAAAACTAATATTACTCATTCCTAAGCTAACCATCCTAAAACTATTGACAGGGCTATCCACTGTTCCGATTAGCACACCATCTTTTTTTACTCTAAATCGATATCCCGAAGCACCTTGAATTTGAAAACAAAAAATCGTATCCCAAATATCTCTTAAGAAAGATCCGCAAACAGGGCTATTTACAGACGTTGAATTTGGAACCGGCGGTGTATTGACAATGCATTGTAATCCATAAGCCCGCCAAAATCCATTTAACTTTACCGCAACTCTGACACTATTAACAGTATTGGTAGAAGAAAACGTCACTCCAGGCGAAAGGTTAAAAAGATTAAATCGATTAACATTGGTTTCGAAAACACCTACATTTAAACCATTCGTTACTTCAAACCGGTAGCCTTGAGCTCCAGAAATAGGTTGCGCGAAAAGTAACGTACTAAGTGATGGAACAGTGATGCCACAACTAGTAGCAACTAAATAAGAAGTCGCGGTAATTTCATCAATAAAACCATCGCAATTGTCATCAATTCCGTTACCAGGAACCTCTACAGCGTTAGGATTTACTCTGACATTTGTATCAAGGCAGTCTGTTCCGATATATTGAGAAGTAAAGCCGACCGGAACCGTCGCGCCATAACAAGTAGCAACTGGAGGAAAGCCATTGTTGTAACTATCCCCGTCTTGATCAATATAGAGATTTGACGTGCGCCACTTTAAAGGATTTGTGGGCGCGCAATCGGTATTGTTAGTAGCTGTATTTAGAGGCTGTCCACTGCACGATAATGTTGCTACGCCAGTTCCGTAGCCATCTCCATCAGTATCTGCATAGTAATTGGTTCCTGAACTCACTGCGATATATAGTAATCGCGAGGTAAACCCGCATGGATTGTTTATGATCACAGTATAGTTGCCTGCAACGGCAACCGTCGGTGTGCCCGTAATTGTTCCGGTTTGTAAATTAATACTCAATCCTACAGGTAAGTCAGGGCTGATTGACATGGAGGTCACTAAATCTCCCGAATAACTCATTACGTTTGACGTAATGGGTATCCCGGTGCAATAAAAAGCTGAATTAACAGTATAACTCAATGCCGTGGGAGGTTCGCATGTCATGATGTTAGCCTGCTCTTGATTACTGGTTTGTGAAACAGTTGAAGTGTCCGTCTGCCTAACTTCTTGAGAATAAACAGTAACAAAGCAAATGAGAAAAATAAAATTGATAACAATTGACTTGTAAAATGAAAATTTTGAAGAAACAAGTAGGTAATTGTTGCACGAAGTAATTCTACGAGGGAAGTTAAGGCTAAATAATTCCATAATTTTAATTATCAATTGATTAAAGATTTTATATATTCATAATAGCCCCCGCTTTACACAATAAAATTAATCTAAATTTCATCTCGACAGTCTTCTAGTTTTACATTTATTCGCTAGTTATTAACAATGCAAAGAACTTTGAAAACTCATTTTAAGAATTTTGCCAACTGCAACAAGCCCTGATTTCACAAGAGGTATAGACTATTGATTGCTCTTGTCAGATCATGTGATACTTTTGATTTGTTAATAAGTTGCGCCATTAAAAGCCAAAACGCCTCAATTCGAGGCGTTTTAGTTCTTACGTTTTATAGTTATCTTTTAATCACCCGCAATGTTTTGGTGTGAGCACCTTGAGTTACAATAATGTTGTATACTCCCGATGGATATTGTGATCCAATTTCAAAGTTAGTGATGGCGTCAACAGTTGCCTGGCGCGATTCAACCTCACGGCCCAACATGTCATATACTCTTACTCCCACTTGATCTTCACTTGATGTGTTTAAATTCAATCTAAATGTTTCAGCATATGGGTTTGGAGTTGCATTCACTTCATAGATATCTAAAGCTGCATTTGTTTGTCTTGTAGCCGCTGGTGAAGTGGTAATAGTGCATAAAACAGTACCTTCAACATAACTACTATTGTACAAAACATCTACACGGATAGTGTAAGCAGTACTTGCAACTGCTCCTCCTGATAATAAAGGCAATTGAAATCTTGGGTTAGCCGTAGCGAATTCTCTTGTTTGAGCGCCATTGGTTACAACAAATTTATATCCTTGTGCCCCTATGATTTGTTGCGCAAAAATAGTAGTCCACAAAGCGTTAATCGTAGCTCCACAAGTTGGTCTAATCACTCTTGAACTTCCTGGAGTCGCTGGTGTAGTAATCAAAGCGGTTGGTCCGTACTCTGTATATGGTCTCCAATCATTTCCAAATTTCAACAGTACATCAATCGTGTATGTAGTTCCAAAATCGATGTTTGAAATCCCCAAATTCACCAAACTAAATCGGCTAATTGGGCTTGAATATGTTCCTACAACATTATCACCATTTTTCACTCTGAATCTATATCCTGAAGCCGTTGGTACTTGTTGGCAAAATATTGAATTTGAAATATCGCTTAAAGTAGAACCACTAATCGGATTTACAATAAATGTCGCATTAGGCACTGCTGGAGTATTAACAAAACAAGGTGAACCATACGCTCTGTAGAAACCTCCTGATTTAGCAGATACTTCAACCATATAAGTTGTTCCGTAAGTTGCACCGCCAACTAAGTTCATTAAACTAAACCTATTAGACGGAGAATCAAATGTTCTTACCGTTGCGCCGTTTGTAACTCTAAATCGATAACCTTGAATTGGGCCTAATTGAGGAAGAAATGTTGCCAAATCGTATGCAAATAAGGTATTTGCTAAATTCGTTAACGTAATTCCACAGTTATTCGTATTTAAGTGTGACGTTGGTGTTACCTCATCAGTTACTCCATCGCAGTTGTCATCAATACTGTTTCCTAATACTTCTGAAGCATTTGGATTTACAGATGCACTGCTATCATCGCAATCTACTCCATTGAAACTTGCAACATATCCACTCGGAACTGTTGCTCCATAGCAAACTGGCACAGCAGGGAAACCATTGTTAAATGAATCACCA
>JBIKRP010000002.1:0-23199 GCA_044349145.1 Flavobacterium sp. | reverse complement strand
CATGGAACGACCATCACGGTGCTTAACGGATTTAGAAAAATAAAGAAATCTCCGAAAGGCGGATTATTCCTAACCTCTGGTTTAGGCGGCATGTCAGGCGCGCAACCCAAAGCTGGAAATATTGCTGGATGTATAACCGTTTGCGCTGAAGTAAACCCAAAAATTACGCACATTCGTCACTCACAAGGTTGGATCAACGAAGTGATAGATGACATCAACGAATTGGTGCCTCGCGTGCAAAAAGCATTAGCCAATCAAGAAATTGTTTCTATCGCATACCTGGGAAATGTGGTCGATGTTTGGGAACGATTCGATCAGGAAAACCTCCACATCGATTTGGGTTCAGATCAAACTTCACTGCATAATCCATGGGCTGGCGGATATTATCCAATGGGTTATTCCTTCGAAGAAGCCAACGATATGATGGCAAATAATCCTGAAAAATTTAAGGAAGAAGTACAAAAAACACTCCGTCGACATACTACAGCCATCAACAAACACACCGAAAAAGGAACGTACTTCTTTGATTATGGCAATGCCTTTCTTTTAGAAGCTTCCCGAGCTGGAGCCGATATTATGGCAGAAAACCACATCGATTTCCGTTACCCAAGTTACGTGCAAGACATCATGGGGCCGATGTGCTTTGACTACGGATTTGGTCCGTTTCGTTGGGTATGCGCTTCCGGTCAACCAGAAGATTTAGCCAAAACAGATGCGATTGCTTGTGCTGCACTCGAGGAAATGATGACAACGGCGCCGGAAGAAATTCAACAACAAATGGCCGACAATATCCAATGGATTAAAGGCGCACAAGAAAACAAATTGGTTGTAGGCTCACAAGCTAGAATCTTATACGCTGATTCCGAAGGTAGAATCAAAATTGCAGAAGCATTCAACAAAGCCATTGCCAAAGGCGAAATTGGAATCGTGATTTTAGGTCGCGATCATCATGATGTTTCTGGAACGGATTCGCCTTACCGGGAAACGTCGAATATCTATGACGGGTCTCGATTTACAGCAGACATGGCCATTCAAAATGTAATTGGCGATAGTTTCCGAGGCGCGACTTGGGTTTCTATCCATAATGGTGGTGGCGTAGGTTGGGGCGAAGTGATCAACGGTGGATTCGGGATGGTTCTTGATGGCAGTGCAGACGCATCAAGACGCTTAGAATCGATGTTGTTTTGGGATGTAAATAATGGCATTTCTAGAAGAAGTTGGGCGCGAAATGAAGGTGCTATTTTCGCTATCAAAAGAGCGATGGAAAGTCAGCCTTTGTTGAAAGTTACGATTCCAAACGAAGTTGATTCTAGTCTACTAGATTAAGAAACTTTCATCGCTTTACTTTTTTGATTTTTTAACTGTTAAACAATTTAGAAAAGCAGATTTTCTTTGGTTGATGTTGCTTAATTTTGAGTGACTATTGCACTTAAATCCTAAAAACAAATACGATGAAAGCGATAAAAATCCTACCCTTACTCCTACTCTTTGCAGTTGCTTCCTGTAGCTCCATTAGAGTCTATTCTGATTATGACAAGAAAGTCGATTTTGCCCAATATAAAACCTATGCTTACTACAAAAATGGTATCGACAAAGCAGCAATTTCTGACTTAGACAAGAAAAGAATCCTGCGCGCTATAGATGAAGTCATGACGACCAAAGGATTTGCCAAAAGCGAAACTCCTGATATGTTGATTTCTATCAATGCCAAGTCGGAACAAAATGTCAATGTGAACAATTCCAATGGAGGTTGGGGTTGGGGATTTGGCTGGGGCTGGGATCCATTCTGGGGCGGAAATACGATGGTTTCTACTTCAACGGATGGCATTCTCACCATCGACCTCATCGATGCCAAACAAAAAGAACTGATTTGGCAAGGTGAAGGAATCGGCTACCTGACCAAAAATGTGGATAAGAAAGATGAAAATGTAAAGTTGTTTGTGACTGAGATTTTGGCGCAGTATCCACCGGTGAAGAAGTAGTTGACCGTTGTAGGTTGTACGTTAAAAAAAGTTGAACCGTGATATCGTTTTGTGGATTCCACTCCTTTGGAGGGGTGCCCAAAGGGCGGGGTGGTTTTAGCCCGGATGGCAATGAAAAGCTTTTTGCAAAAGCGGTTTTGTTTTTCTTGTTGCCGAAACGCGACCAACGGAAGCGCTTTCAGGAACTTTAGTAAAACCAACCGATTTGGTGAAAACTTGTAATGTACAGCCGGATAAGCTCCCAACCTACAACTTACAACCTGCAACTTACAACCATTAATACCCCAACAATTCCTCCATCTTCGCTTTTACTTTGTCCACATTCGGAATCATCGTCTGCTCTAAAGTACTATTTAAAGGAATCGCAGGTAAATTTTCAGATCCGATGGTCATTACTGGTGCATCTAAATATCTAAAGCACTTTTCCTGAATCAGTCCAGCCAAACTTCTGGCAAAAGTATTATTGACAGGCTCTTCGGTTACGATCAAGCACTTTTTGGTTTTCTGCACGGACTTCATGATGGCGTCTTCATCCAACGGGAATAAAGTTCTCAAGTCGATGATTTCTACTTTATTTTTCATGCCGACAGACGCATTCAACGCCCAATGCACGCCCATGCCGTAGGTAATCACAGAAATGGTTTCTTCGGTTTCTTGACCCCAAATTTCTTGCACGACATTGGCTTGACCGAAAGGCAAGATATAATCCTCGCTCGGTTCAAATACACGCGCTTCATCGGTGCCTTTGACTTTGCTCCAGTACAAACCTTTATGTTCTAAAATCACTACTGGATTAGGATCATAATACGCTGCTTTTAGCAAACCTTTTAAGTCGGCGCCATTGCTCGGATAGGCGATTTTGATGCCTCGAATGTTCGTCAACACACTTTCTACCGAAGACGAATGATAAGGGCCGCCGCTGCCATAAGCGCCAATCGGAACACGCAATATCATGCTCACGGGCCATTTACCATTGGTTAGATAGCAAGATCGACTCACCTCGGTAAACAACTGATTCAATCCAGGCCAAATGTAATCGGCAAATTGTACCTCAACAATCGGTTTCAAACCTACGGCGGACATGCCGACCGTCGAGCCAACAATAAACGCTTCTTGAATTGGCGTATTAAAAACACGCTCGTCGCCAAACTTCTGTGCCAAAGTCGCTGCTTCTCTAAATACGCCGCCCAAACGCCCACCGACGTCTTGCCCGTAGAGCAAACACTCTGGGTGCTTTTTCATCAATTCTTCGACGGCAAATAACGCGCAATCGACCATCACGACTTTGTCTTCTCGTTGTGGACTGCGTTCTCCAACTTCTTCCGTAATCGGTGTAGGCACAAAATCATGCGTAAACAAATCTTCTGGTTTTGGATCTTCCGCCAATTGCGCTTCCTCAAAATCAGCTTTAACTTTTATAATGGCGTCTTGTTCTATTTTTGAAATAGCTGCTGCAGTAAATCCAGTGTCTAACAATTGTTGTTTCAAAACTGGATACGGATCTCTCGACTTCGCTTCGTCCAAATCATCGCGATACCATTCCATTCGCACCCCAGAAGTGTGGTGATTTAACAACGGAACTTTCGCATGTACTAAAAACGGTCGGCGCTCTTTTCGCATGGTTTCCAAAACGTTTTGAATCGCCAAATAGCTTTCGGTAAAGTTCGCCCCATCAATTGAAATAGCTTCAATGCCGTGAAATCCCTTCGCATACTCAAATGCATTTTGAGCCCGTGTTTCCTTCGCATTTGCGGAAATATCCCAGCCATTATCTTGCACCAAATATAAAATTGGCAATTGTTTTAATGCCGCCATTTGAAACGCTTCGGCTACTTCGCCTTCCGTCACAGACGCATCACCTAAAGAACAAACTACAATCGGTTTCTCCTGATTTTTATCTTCAATGCCAATATTTTCCTGATACCAAAATCCCATCGCCGCGCCCGTTGCTGGAATAGCCTGCATGCCCGTTGCGGATGATTGATGTGGAATTTTAGGTTTATCGGCATCGCGCAAACTCGGATGGCAATAATACGTTCTTCCACCCGAAAACGGATCGTCGCGTTTCGCCATGAGTTGCAACATCAAATCATACGGACGCATGCCAATACCCAACAGCATCGAATCATCGCGATAATACGGAAAGGCATAATCCTGCGGCAACAATTGCATTGCCACAGCTATTTGAATCGCTTCGTGTCCACGTGAAGTTGCATGCACATACTTGGAAACAATTTTAAAGTTATCCTCATACAATTCCGTCATCGCTTTTGCAGTCGCCATTGTTGCGAATGCTTGCTCTAAAATGATTTTGTTCAATGTCTTTTCAGCTAATTCCATTGTTTTATTTTTTGCCAATAATGCACTAATAATGATTTTCAATTCGTGCATTAGTGGCTTTTACTTTTTTTGTTTTTGGCAGACAATTCCCGCTTTCGCCTTTATCTTTGTTCGTTCCGCACAAAGGATATCGGCTCAATCGGGGCTGCGCATCCCATTCCTATTCAACCTAACGTGGCTGCGTCGCATAGCTTTCAACAGGAACAATCCATCCGAAAGGATCGGCAATGCGTTGTGTTTTCATATCGTTAAACATATTCTTAATATCTTCTCCAACCGGATTTCCTTCTGGCAATGAAATGGCAAAATCGCCATTGCCAATTTCTTCCACCAAGGCAATTCCAACAGCTGTTCCTACTCCAAAGGCTTCTTCTAACAAATTGTTTTTAGACGCCTCTTTAATCTCCGTCATCGTAATAGGTCTTTCCGTAACCTCGAATCCTTTGGCTCGTAACATATCAATGATACTTAATCTCGTAATTCCAGAAAGAATCGATCCACTCAAATCAGGTGTGATAAATTTCCCTCCAATTTTGAAGAAAATATTCATCGTTCCCACTTCTTGAATGTATTCAAAATCTTGAGCATCTAACCATAAAACTTGATCGTATCCTTTGGCTTTTGCATATTCGGTTGGGCGAATCGCACCAGCATAATTCCCTGCTGCTTTTGCTTCACCAGTCCCGCCATTAACGGCACGAACGTATTTGGTTTCCGCGTATAATTTAATTCTTCTGTTGAAGAAAGGTCCAGCTGGTGATGCCATAATAATAAACTTAAAGCTGGTCGCTGCCCGCATTCCGATAAAAGCTTCATCGGCATACATAAACGGTCTTAAATACAATGAACTTCCCTCTTGTGTTGGTACCCAATTTTTCTCTAAAGCCACCAATTGTTTCAATCCTTCGACGAATAAATCTTCAGGGAAATTTGGCATTCCCATGCGATAGGCACTCACATTCATTCGCTTTGCATTTTCATCTGGGCGGAACAACAAAGGCGTATTGTTTTTGCCCATCGTTGCTTTCAATCCTTCGAAAATTGCCTGTCCGTAATGCAACGCCATCGCAGCGGGATGTGTTGGTATCATTTCTAAAGGTTCGATTCTTGGGTTGACCCACGCGCCGTTTTGGTATTCACAAATAAACATGTGGTCGGTAAACGCAATGCCCATTGGAACGTTGTTGATATCGACTTGAGCTACTTTAGAAACTAAGGCTGGAGTTACTTTTATGTTGTAAGACATACGCTAAAATTTTATAGTGTTGTATTGTGGTCAAATTGTTCTAAATAATCGCCGACTTTTCGCAGGAATGACCCTCCCAAAAAGCCATCTACGACGCGATGATCGAAAGAAAGCGAGAGATACATCATGCTGCGAATCGCAATCTCATCGCCTGTTTCAGTGGTGATAACTTCTGGTCGCTTTTTGATGATTCCAAAAGCCAAAATCGCCACTTCTGGTTGATTGATAATTGGTGTTCCCATCAAACTTCCGAACGTGCCTACATTCGAAATAGTAAACGTACTACCTTGAATTTCTTCAGGTTTGAGTTTGTTGTTTCGAGAGCTTTCTGCCAAATGATTGACGGTTTTCGCCAATTCAAATAAACTTTTCTCGTTGGCGTTTTTCACCACGGGAACGATTAAGTTTCCAGATGGCAAAGCGGTCGCCATTCCGATATTGATATCGCTATGAACGATGATATTTTTGTCATCAACCGAAACATTAATCAATGGAAAATCCTGAATTCCCTTGGCTACTGCGTCAACGAAAATTGGCGTAAAGGTGAGTTTCTCGTTGTATTTCTTTTGAAAATCATCTTTGTATTTGTTTCTCCAATCCACCAAATTCGTCACATCAACTTCAATATAAGAGGTCACGTGCGGCGACGTTTGTTTCGAATAGACCATGTGATCGGCAATCATTTTGCGCATGCGATCCATTTCGATGATGCGGTCTTTGCCTTCGATGAAATTGATTTTTGGTTTTGGGTAATTGGTTGTTGGTTGTTGGTTGTTGGTTGTTGGTATTCTCTGAATTGGATATTTTCTGTTTTTCAGATAGTTGAAAACATCGCTTTTTTGAATTCTGCCATCGGTTCCGGAACCAGGAATAGTTTGCAGTTCTTCTATCGACAGGTTTTCTTTTTGTGCAATGCTGATGATGAGTGGACTTAGGAAGTTGTCGGTTGACAGTTGTCGGTTGTTGCTTATCGGTTGTCGATAGTGGGTAGTGAGTTGCACGTTTTCAGTCTTGGCTCTTGTCTCTTTCTTCTCACCAACTTCTTCCGTTTTTCCAATTGTTATTTTCTTTCCCGCAGCTTTTCCATCTGTCTCTATTAACGCCAAAACTTCACCAACAGCTACAATCGCATCTTTCCCAAAACGGATTTCGGTAATTGTTCCAGAAAATGGAGACGGAATTTCGCTGTCTACTTTATCTGTAGCGACTTCCACCAAAGTTTCCTCCGCTTCCACAAAATCACCGACTTTCTTCGACCAGTTGATGACGGTAGCTTCTGAAATACTTTCGCCCATTTTAGGCATTTTGAATTCTAGTATTGGCATTGTATTTTATTTTTTTCTGAATTCTTCTAATGTTTTATAAAACGCTTCTTGTGTTGGTCTATTGGCTGGAATTTCTCTTAGTGGCTCAACGGCTCTTAAAGACTCGTAACATTCCTTGGGCAACTGCTTGTATAAGGCGGTTCCTTTGGTCTTCCAGTCGATCATCTCATCAGAAATATCTTTTACAATTACTGCTGGATTACCGACAACCATTTTGCGATTGGGAATTTTCATTCCTGCTTTGATAAAACTCAACGCACCGATTATGCATTCATCGCCAACTTCTGCATCATCCATAATTACGGCATTCATCCCGACGAGACTATTAGCTCCGATATTAGCTCCATGAATTATTGCCCCGTGACCAATGTGCGCTCCAGCTTTCAACACCATCGATTTTCCTGGAAACATATGAATGGTACAATTCTCTTGCACATTGCAACCGTCTTCAATAATGATTTCTCCCCAATCGCCGCGAATTGCCGCGCCCGGACCGACATAAACGTCTTTTCCGATAATCACGTTTCCAGTCACCGCCGCTTGTGGGTGGATAAAACTGCTTTCGTGGATGACGGGAATAAACCCTTTGAATTCGTAGATCATGGTTGTTGTATGTTGTATGTTGTATGTTGTAAGTTTTTGACGTAGAACTTACAACATACAACTTTTAAACTTTAAACTTCTTCAATGTTTCTTTTGTAAAATCCGATAACACCAATCGCCCACTAATCGACGCTCTTTCTGCTAACAGGTTATCCCAATCTTCGGTGCCTCTCCAAAATATCTTTTTCATTTCGACCATTGCTTCTGGATTATAGGTGCATAAATGTTCGGCAAACTTTTGCACTTCTACATCCAACTCTTCGATGTCTTGATACACATTGGCAAACAAACCTTTGCTTCTCGCCCATTCCGAATCATAAAATGTATTGGCATCGATGGCGATTTGTGACATGGCCGAAACACCCATTTTTCTTTCGATGGCTGGTGAAACTACAAACGGTCCGATTCCGACATTGAGTTCACTCAGCTTAATCGAAGCGAATTGCGTCGCCATACAATAATCCGTGGCAGCTGCTATTCCGACTCCGCCGCCCACTGTTTTTCCTTGAATTCGTCCGATGATAAACTTCGGGCATTTGCGCATCGCATTGATGACATTGGCAAAACCAGAGAAGAATACTTTTCCGGTTGCGGCATCATTGATAGCGATGAGTTCTTTGAAACTCGCCCCAGCGCAAAAAGTACGATCACCGCCGCTTTGAAGAATAATGACTTTGATGTCGTCGTTATTGCCAGCTTCGGTGATGGTATCGGCTAATTTTTTTAATACATCGCTTGGTAAGGAGTTTTGTTCGGGATGAAAAAACTCGATGGTGGCGATACCATTACTTATTGTACAATTTACATATGCTTCATTCATAATTATACCTTTTTTACCTGACAGCCACTGGCTGTCCTCCTTTTAATTTCAAATGTTTTACGTATGCTTCTGTTGACATTCTTTACTCTTGTTTCTTGTTTCTATTTATTTTGCTCGCAAAGACGCTAAGGCGCAAAGCTTGTTTGTATGTTTCTTTTTTGCTGGATGCCCTAGCCCGGATTCCTTCGGCAGTCGCTGCGCTCGTGTGCAGCAAGTATCCTCGGAGAGATACTGCGTAAAGCCGGAAATAGCTCCTTCCCTCGACTGCGCTCGGGATGACATCATAAAATTCCAAATTGCTCAAAATGATGATTCAAATGTTTTCGTTCTAACAGATACCATTCGTAGCGATTCATTTCGCCGAAAACTGCATTTTTCAATAGGCTTTCCGGATGTTCTTTGTGATGGGCTGTATAGGCCAATCTGGCTTCGAGCATTTTCTGTTTGGCGGTGTTTAAATCGGCATGATTTAGTGTATTAATTTTCGCTTTTTCTGCTAAAGGAAAATCAAAATTCTGGGGCATTTTTGTATAATCATAAAGCGTGTTGTGTACTTTATCTAGAATCTTTTCGGGCGTTGAGATTTCGAAATCTTGAATTTCTCCAGATGCAATTCTGTATCCGTATTCTAAATGCTCGACCATGCCTTGAGCCGACAGATTCCCCCATTTAGGTTTGGAATTTTCGGTCAGTTTATGCAAACATTCTTCAATTTTCGCTTCGGTCATTTCGACAAAAACCTCTTGCTTTTTCTGCACCATTGTTAGGATTGTTGCCACGGCTACTAATTCGTCTGACACATCGAACACTTCAACAAACCATTTGACAATACCGCTTGGATGTTCGGCAGACGCGACATCGCGATCTACTTTTTGTTTGCACGTTAAACGCACGTAAACGGTGTCGTTGTGGTAAATCGGGCGCAAGAATCGACATTCTTCTAAACCATAATTTGCAGCCACCGGGCCTTTATTCGGATAGACAAACAAACCTGCAGCGGCGGCTAAAATAAAGTAACCGTGGGCTGTTCGTTTTTTAAAAATACTTCCATCTAAAGAAGTGATATCGGTGTGGGCGTAGAAATGGTCCCAAGTCAGATTCGCAAAATTGATAATATCGGTGTCCGTAACGGTTCTGTTGTGTGTTCGCAACGACATACCCGGTTGGATGTCTTCCCAATGGTATTGGAAAGGATGCTGCGTAATGTCTTTGTATTTGGAGTTCGGTTGATAGATCCCAGTGATTTCTGTTAATGTCGTTGGTGAACCTTGCACGGCGCAACGTTGCATATAATGTTTGATCCCGCGAACACCGCCCATTTCTTCTCCACCGCCTGCGCGACCTGGACCACCGTGAACCAATAACGGCAACGGTGAACCGTGTCCTGTACTTTGTTTGGCGTTTTCGCGATTGAGTACTAAAATTCTTCCGTGGTGCGAGGCAGCGTTGATTACGTAATCCTTCGCCATTTCGTCGCTATTAGTTACGATAGACGACACCAAAGAACCTTTTCCCATTTGGGCAAGTTCTACCGCTTCGTCTATGGTTTTGTATGGCATTATGGTTGAAACAGGTCCAAATGCTTCAATTTCGTGAACGGCAGTATTTTGGAACGGTTGGTCTTCACGAAGTACAATTGGACTCACGAATGCGCCTTTTTCAGTAGCACCGATGAGATTGATTTTCTCCAAATCACCGTAAACCAATTTTGCAGACTTCGACAATTCGCCAATTCTGTTTTTTAAAACTTCCACTTGGTCTTTGCTGACTAGAGCGCCCATGCGGACTTCTTTTAATTTTGGATCGCCGATGGTTACTTTATCTAGTGCTTTCCCGAGTGCTATTTGAACGTCATCCATCAGATTTTCTGGAACAATCATACGTCTGATGGCGGTACATTTTTGACCACATTTAACGGTGATTTCGCTTCGCGCTTGATTGATAAACAAGTCAAATTCTGGTGTTCCTGGAACGGCATCGGCTCCTAAAATAGAGGCGTTTAAAGAATCTGCTTCCATGGTAAAAGGTACCGCTTCCTGAATAATTCTAGGATGGGATTTTAGTAAACGTCCTGTGGATGCTGAGCCTGTAAACGTAATGACGTCTTGGCTTTCAACCGTGTCGAATATATTTTTGGCAGTACCGCAAATTAGTTGCAATGCGCCTTCGGGTAACAGTTTCGAAGCGATAATTTCTTTTACTACAGCTTCGGTTAGATAAGCCGTAGTTGGTGCTGGCAAAACAACCGCTGGCATGCCTGCCATCCAATTGACGGCGCACTTTTCGAGCATACCCCAAATTGGAAAATTGAATGCATTGATATGAATTGCCACGCCTTTCTTGGGAACCAAAATATGATGTGCCATAAAGCGACCACCTTTGGATAAGTCGATGGGATCTCCTTCTACGTGGTAAGGTTGGTTGGGGAATAATTTTCGGAGCGAAGCATTGGCGAATAGATTTCCGAATCCACCTTCGATGTCGATCCAGCTATCTACGCGGGTAGCGCCAGTTCGGTAACTCAGTTCGTAGAATTGTTCTTTGCGTTTGGTCAAATACATCGCCAAACTTTTGATCATATTTCCCCGTTCTTGGAAGGTCATCTTGCGCAATTGTTGTCCGCCTGTTGTTCTTCCGTAATGCAAAATGGCTGGAATATCTAATCCTTCAACAGATGTTTCAGCGATGAATTCTCCGGTAACTGCGTCATAAGAAGGTTTTCCTTCTCCTGTTGCTGAAGTCCATTTTCCTAGTACGTAATGTTGTGTTTTATTCATGGTTGTTCGTTGTCGGTTGATGGTTGTCGGTTTTCTCCGATATATTTCAACTTTTATTCTTTATTTCTAATTTACCTTAAACCCTAGCCCTGATAGTAGTGGAAATCCTTTTTTGTTTTACGAAAAGCCCCTCGACTGCGCTCGGGGCGACAAAAAACAAAAAAGATTGCAACGTATAGCAGGTTCCCGGCTCTTAATTCCAAAAATTATCAATTATCAATTATCAATTATCAATTATCAATTATCAATTAAAACTAAACTCTTTCTATAATCGCAGCGTAGCCTTGACCAACGCCAATACACATCGTGATTAAGGCGTATCTTTTTCCCGTTAATTGCAATTCTAATGCAGCCGAATAGGCGATTCTAGCTCCGGTCATTCCTAATGGATGTCCGATTGCGATGGCGCCACCGTTGGGATTAATTCTCGGATCATTGTCTTTCAGACCTAACGCACGAATGCAGGCGATGCTTTGCGCTGCGAACGCTTCGTTGAGTTCGATGATGTCGATTTGATCTAGCGTTAATCCTGCTTTTGCTAAAGCTTTATACGTGGCTTCTACAGGTCCGATTCCCATGATGCGTGGCTCTACTCCTACTACTGCCGAACTTGCGATTCGCGCCAGTGGTTTGAGATTGTATTTTGACACCGCTTCTTCGGAGGCAATGATGATTGCAGCTGCACCATCATTTAAACCAGAAGCATTTCCTGCTGTGACACTTCCGTCTTTTCTGAAAGCAGGTCGCAATTTGGACAATCCTTCTATAGAAGTACTTGGCTTGATGAATTCATCATGCGCAAACATTACTGCGTCTCCTTTTCGTTGTGGAATAGCAACTGGTACTATTTCTTTTGCCAAACGTCCTGATTGTTGGGAAGCGGTTGCTTTTTGTTGACTATGCAAAGCAAAAGCATCTTGATCTTCACGTGAAATGTTGTACTTATCGACTAAATTTTCGGCGGTTTCTCCCATGGCGTCCGTTCCGTACATTTCATGCAATTTCGGATTGATGAAACGCCATCCGAAACTGGAATCGTACATTTTTGAATCGGTTCCGAATGCGGCTGACGGTTTGGAAACTACTAGAGGTCCACGGGTCATATTTTCTACACCGCCAGCAATGAATAGATGTCCATCGCCAGCTTTAATCGCACGATTAGCGTGAATCACTGCCGACAAACCCGAACTGCACAAACGGTTTACCGTTTCTCCAGGAACAGTATAAGGCAATCCCGCCAATAACAATGACATACGCGCCACATTTCTGTTATCTTCACCCGCTTGATTGGCACAACCTAAAATGACATCATCGTAGGCGTCTTTGGGAATGTTCGGATTATTTTCTACTACGGTTTTGATAACCAACGCCCCTAAATCGTCTGGTCTAACAGCGGCTAGGGTTCCTTGGTAACTTCCGATTGGAGTTCGTGCTCCGTCTATGATGTATGCTTCCATAAATTTTAAAATTCCAAATATTTGAAATTCCAAATTCCAAAATTCTGAAATTGGAATTTGGAGTTTTGAATTTGATTTTTTATTCTTCCCAGTCTTTACTAGTTCTATAAGCAACTCCTTTAAAAAGTGCTACTATTGTGTTTTCTTTTTTAACTTCAATGATATAAAATCCGACTTTGTTCTTAATGCTTTCTAGCGTTGCGTCGGCGGTTATGTAATCTCCTTCTTCCAATGCTTCGATATGATTGATGGATGTATCGATAGATACCGCGTATCTTCCGTTCGTATTGACTGAAAAACCAAAAGCAGTATCTGCTAATGAATAGGTTATTCCTCCATGTGCTTTTGCCATACTGTTGAGCATGTCTTTGCGAATGGTCATCCCAAGTTTGCAACGCCCGATTTCACATTCGAGTATTTCGATGCCAAGCCATTGACTGAACGGATCAAGAGAAAGCATTTTGTATGGGATTTTTGTTCCTATCATATTTAAAAAAAGCCCCTCGACTGCGCTCGGGGTGACAACTGAATTAATAAAATGTTTTGTTATCTCGATTCATTCTTCGCAAAATCGCACTGCATCGATAGCGATCTTCATGGTATTCGTTGTACAAATCGTCTAGTTTTTGAACGCACCAATCGATTCCCTTTTCATCTGCCCATGTCAACAAACCTTTTGGGTAATTCACCCCTTTGGTCATGGCGTTGTCTATGTCGTGGGCAGAAGCAATGTTTAAAAACAACGCTTCAGCGGCTTCATTAATCAGCATGACCAAGATTCTTTCGAAAATGGTTTGCGATAATTTAGCATCATTGATTGGTTGAACTATTGCTGCATTTTGATAATCATAAAATCCTTTACCTGATTTTCTTCCCAAATACCCGGCTTCTGTTAAACGTTTTTGCGTAAAAGACGGCTTATATCTCGGATCAAAATAAAATGCGGTAAATACCGATTCCGTTACCGCATAATTGACGTCATTACCTATAAAATCCATCAACTCAAATGGCCCCATTCTGAATCCACCTAAAGTTTTCATTACTGAATCGATGGCTATAAAATCAGCCATGCCTTCTTCATAAATTCGAAGTGCTTCGCTGTAAAAAGGTCTGGCAACTCGATTGACAATAAACCCTGGCGTGTCTTTCGCTACGGCGACTGTTTTCTTCCAATCGGAAATTATTTGAGTTGTTTTTTCTAAAACTTCAGCACTGGTTTGAACAGCTGGAATCACTTCTACCAACTGCATTAACGGCGCTGGATTGAAAAAATGAATTCCAATAACACGTTCAGGTTTTTTACAAGAAGCTGCAATAGAAGCAATCGAGAGTGAGGAAGTGTTTGATGCTAGAATAGTATCTGTTGCAACATAGCTTTCTAAATCTGAAAACAAATTGCGCTTGATATCAATATTTTCTACGATCGCTTCAATAACTAAATCTGCATCAGACAGATCTTTCAGCGCATTAACATAAGAAATATTAGCACTGATTCTGTTTTTTTCCGCGGTATCGATTTTGCCTTTTTCGACCAATTTTGATAATGTGGTTTCGAGATTGGATTTACTTTTAGAAAGTGCTTCTTGATTGGTATCATACAAACTAACTTGACAACCTGAAGTTGCCGCTACTTGTGCAATGCCACTGCCCATGGTTCCAGAACCAATAACGCCTACTATCATATTAGTTTCCTTTAAATTCTGGTGTTCTTTTTTCAATAAAAGCAGCAACACCTTCTTTATAATCGTTGGACGAGCTGGCTTCAATTTGCAAATCGCTTTCTAAAGCCAATTGCTGTTCTAACGAATTCGTCATCGATTGATTTAACAATCTTTTGGTTAAGCCTAGTGCTTTGGTTGGCATTGACGCTAAGGTTGAAGCCAACGCAGTAACATCATCCATAAAAAAGGCTGTTGGAAAAATTTTATAGACCAAGCCCATTGATAGTGATTCCTCAGCAGTTACTTTATCTCCTAACATCATTAAGGCTGTTGCTTTTTGAAGACCGATGATTCGCGGTAAGAAAAAAGTTCCTCCACTATCGGGTATCAAGCCAATTTTGCTGAACGCTTGAATGAAAGAAGTATGTTCGGTTGCGACAACAATATCGCATGCTAACGCGATATTCGCACCAGCACCAGCTGCCACGCCATTGACGGCGGCAATTACTGGTTTTTCTATTGTTCTTATTTTTTGAATAATGGGATTGTAATGTTCCTCGAGGATTTTTCTGAAACCTGGATTGAGTTCTGGATCTGTTACTTCTTTCAGATCTTGACCGGCGCAAAAAGCTTTTCCGCTTCCGGTAATCACAATGGCACGAACAGCAGTATCTGCAGCACAAGAATCTAAAGTATCTTGTAATGCCAATGCCATTTCTCGATTGAAACTATTGAAAACCTCAGGTCTGTTGAGCGTAATATACGCGACTTGGTTTTCAATTTTGAATAAAATTGAATTATTGCTCATACCTATTTTATTTCGTACTGCTCGTGCAGTTTTATTTTAAACATTTGAAATAGTCAAATGGCTCCTGACAGTCTTCGCATTGAAAAAAAGCCTTGCAGGCTGTTGATCCAAATTGACTAATAAGCTTGGTCTGCGTTGACCCACATTGCGGACATTTGACTAATTTCTTATTTCCCAATAAAGCCTCTTTGTCTGCTTCGGCATCTAAAGGAGCCGCAATTCCGTACTTTTCCAATGCAAGTCTTCCTTTAGGTGTGATCCAGTCGGTAGTCCAAGCTGGAGCCAAAACCAATTCCACTTTGGCTTCGTATCCTGCTTTGCGAAATGCACTTTTGATATCGTCACCAATGACATCCATCGCTGGACAACCACTATATGTTGGTGTTATAACTACCTCGACAATTCCATTTACAATTGTAGCAGAACGAACAACGCCCATTTCCATAATCGACAAGACAGGAATTTCTGGATCCGAAACTGAATCTAGAATTTCAAGTAATTTTTGGTCGATATTTTGGAGTTGCTCTGTCATTTTCTTACCAATTCATATTGGGATAAGCGCGCTGCATGTATTGCATTTCTGCCAAAATATATCCCATATGTTCACTGTGAATACCTTGCTTTCCTCCTTTTTGAAAATATTCCACTTGCGGAAATTGTAACGTAGATTCTTCTAGAATTGCGCCTACTTTATCGAAATAGATTGATTTTAGAACCGTCACGTCTACTCCAATTCCGTGTGAAACCATTTCTTTATCGGCATCTGTTTGATGAAATAATTCATCGGTAAAAACCCACAAATCATTGAGTGCAGTTTGAACTCGATTGCGACTTTCTTCTGTTCC
The DNA here is from genome assembly GCA_044349145.1 of Flavobacterium sp. GTDB lineage: Bacteria > Bacteroidota > Bacteroidia > Flavobacteriales > Flavobacteriaceae > Flavobacterium. The sequence continues at coordinate 7,335 of JBIKRP010000002.1, read as the reverse complement.
GTCACCCAATCGTCTGATCCAATCGGAGGAAAAACGAACGTGATAACTCACTTCTTTGATACTTTTTTTAGCAATGGCAGCCAAAGTTTCGTCTTTTGAATTTTGCAATTCATTTAGCAATAACCAATGAAAATGGTCAAATAAAAATTGCTTTGAAATAGCATAGGCAAAGTCCGTATTCGGCTGCTCAACCAAAAGCACATTTTTATACTGACGTTCATTTCTTAAAAAGGCGATAGTATCTTCGGTGGTTTCTCCTCCTAAAATCTTAGCTGCATATTGATAATAGCTGCGAACTTGCCCGAGTAAATCCAACGACATATTTGTCATGGCAATATCGGTTTCTAAACTTGGACCGTGACCACAAAGTTCTCCGAGACGCTGACCTAAGATTAAGGAATTGTCGGCAATGCCATAAATATACTGAACTAAATAATCTTTCATATTACATGTGTTTTAGTTCATCAGGCAATTCATAAAATGTAGGATGACGATAGGCTTTATCCTTAGCGGGATCAAACAATTCAGCACTGTCATCCGGATTAGATGCAGTGATTTCTTTTGATGGCACTACCCATATGCTCACGCCTTCCATTCTTCTGGTGTAGACATCACGGGCGTTCTCGAGCGCCATGGTAGCATCACTGGCATGAAGGCTTCCGCAGTGGCGGTGTTCTAACCCATTTTTACTTCTGATAAATACTTCCCAAAGTGGCCAGTTTTTCATAATTCCATTAGTTGTAAGTTGTAGGTTGTAGGTTGTAGGCTCTTAACATACAACTTAGAACATACAACCCTTATTAAATTGCTTCTTTTACTTCTTTACTTTCTTGTTTTTCAGCATACGCCATTGCGGCATCGCGCACCCATTTTCCGTTTTCCCAGGCGTTAACTCTTGCTGAGATACGTTCCTTGTTGCATGGTCCGTGCCCTTTTACGACTTGCCAAAATTCATCCCAATCCATATCACCAAAATCGTATCGTTTGGTTTCCTCATTCCATTTTAGATCTGGATCCGGAATTGTAAGCCCAATCAAATGTGCTTGAGGAACGGTTTGATCCACAAATTGTTGACGCAATTCGTCGTTGGTTTTTCGTTTCAATTTCCATTTCATGGATTGCTCCGTATGCACTGACGCGGCATCGGTTGGACCCAACATCATCAGAGACGGCCACCACCAACGGTTTAATGCATCTTGCGCCATTTCTTTTTGTTCAGGTGAACCATTAGCTAAAGTCATCATAATATCAAAACCTTGGCGTTGGTGAAAACTTTCCTCCTTGCAAACGCGCACCATCGCACGCGCGTAAGGTCCGAATGAAGTTGCGGTTAGTGGCACTTGATTGATAATCGCAGCACCATCAACCAACCAGCCAATTGCGCCCATATCGGCCCAAGTGATTGTCGGATAATTAAAGATACTAGAGTATTTTGCTTTGCCAGAATGCAATTGCTCATACAATTCTTCACGAGAAACTCCTAAGGTTTCACAGGCGCTGTACAAATAAAGACCATGACCTGCTTCATCTTGAATTTTTGCTAAAAGCGATATTTTACGGCGCAAAGATGGCGCCCGTGTAATCCAATTTCCTTCGGGCAACATCCCAACAATTTCGGAATGCGCGTGTTGTGAAATTTGACGTATGTGGGTTTGACGGTATTTCTCCGGCATCCAATCTTTGGGCTCAATTTTCTCGTCGCGCGCGATTCGAGCATCAAAAAGGTCTTCTAAATTTTTTACTTCTACTTCTGACATAGTTTTTCAATTGATAATTGATAATTGATAATTGATAATTGCAAAAAATGTTAACTGTTTGAAACCATTACAAGGTCGCAATTCTATTTACTAAATACCTATTGTTAAATTATTTACACGCCAAATTCGACTACTACATTTTTTGATGTAGGAACCGCTTGGCAACTTAATATTAATCCCTTACTTACTTCATTTTCATCGAGCGCATAATTGATTTTCATTTCGACGGTACCCGATAGAATCTTACATCGGCATGTACTGCAAACGCCACCTTTGCATGCGAAAGGTAAATCTGCGCCAGCGGCTAATGCGCCGTCGAGAATGTTGTCGAAATCATCATCCATCGTGAAATGGAATTCCTTCCCGCCGTCGATGATGGTCACTTCGGTACCTTCGACTTTGTGCTCTAATATCTTATTGATACGTTGTTTATCTGATTCTGAGTTCGCGCTGGTAAACAATTCGTAATGAATATTTTCTTTCGGCAATCCAGCGGCAACCAATTCGTCTCGAATCAGAAAAATCATTTCTTCAGGACCGCAAATAAAACAATCGCTGACTTCTGGAACATCGATAATTTTATCGGTTAGCAGTTGCAATTTCTCTTTGGTGAATCGACCGTTGAACAGTTCGACTGCGCGATGCTCTTTGGTTAAGAAATGAAAAATCTCAAAGCGACCGAAATAGCGGTTTTTGAGTAATTCTATTTCTTCTTTAAAGATGATTGATTTTACACTTCGATTGAGGTAAAATAATTTAAAAGTACTATTGGGTTCCAGCGCCAAATGTGTTTTGATAATTGAGAGAATGGGCGTGATGCCACTTCCTGCAGCAAAGGCGATATAATTTTTTGCTTTCTCTGGTTGAATATCTTTAAAAAAGACTCCGTTGGGTGCCATCACATCTATCGATTGCCCTTTTTTTAGTGTCTCGTTTACGAAAGTAGAAAACAAACCACCGCTGATTTTCTTAACAGCGACTTTCCATTTATTTTCGATTGGGCTCGAACATAGGGAATACGATCTTCTGACTTCTTTTCCGTCTATGGTTGATCTTAAAGTGAGATGTTGTCCTTGTTTGTATTGAAATTCGGATTGCAAATCGGCTGGAATTTCAAATGAAATTACCGAACAATCCTTTGTTTCCTTGCGGATATCGAGCACTTTTAACGGATGAAATTTTGCCATAGGATCAATGCATTTATTAAAACTAACAGTTGTTAGTTTGATATGCAAATTTAAGGATTATTTTCTTATGGCTTACGAAAACGTTTGAAAAATTATAAAGGGTTGTCGATTAAAGGTTTGAGCCCTAGCCCCGATGGCAGTGGAAATCCTTTTGTGAGCTTCTCTAGCGACACAAAAGATTGGAACGTACAGCGGGAACTAGCTCCCAATCCTTCGACTGCGCTCAGGAAGACAAATTAGACAATTCCGTTGAGCAACACTTGAATCATGTTTGATTTGAGTACACTTGGATTGGGACTTTTTTTCTTCCCATACCAAAGATATAGCGTTCTTAGCGTAGAAAGTGTCGAGAAAATGATGACCTCAACATTGAGGTTTTTGATGTCTTGATTGGCGATGCCGTTTTTGATGATGGTACGGAAATTATCTTCGTAATCTTCCCGCATTTTGATAAAATAAGTAAGTTCGGCGTCGGCAAGATGCATCCAATCGTTGTTGAGACAGGCCAAAGCATCTGCATTTCGGAGCGTAATATCGATGTGGAGTTGGATGACTTTTTCTAGTTTTTGAATGGTATTTTCCTCAGAATGGACAATGGTTTCCATCGTCTGGGTAAATTCTTCGGCGATTTCGATGATGATTAGGACGAGAATTTCCTGTTTCGATTTGATGTGATTGTAGAGACTCGCCGCTTTGATATTCATGGCTTGCGCGATATCCCGCATGGTCACGGCACTGTAGCCTTTTTCTTTGAAAAGTTGCGCTGCGATGGCGATGATTTCGGATTTACGGTCGGTTGGTTTCAAAAAATCGGATGCAATTAGGGCGCTAAATTAGTTTATTATTCTTTGCTTTTTGAATGGCTTCTAATTTATTGTGCACCTGCAATTTGGTGTAAATGTTTTCTACATGTTTGCGAATGGTGCCGACAGAAAGGAACAAATTTTCGGCGATATGTTGGTATTTCAATCCTTTGCTCAATTGTTCTAAGACCTCGACTTCTCTGGCAGTCAATTGTATTTCTTCCTCATTGTTTACATTTTCAAAATCGATTGGATTTCGAAAGAGTTTCATGTGATTGAGGATATAATCCGACATAAAATTGATAAAGTCGATATTTTTGATTTCACTATCAACTTTGAAGAACGAAGAAACTTTTCCGTTTTGAACGACACCAATATCTATGACCATCGTTCCTTTGGTGTCCGCAAATTTTTTTGTTTTTCGTTTGACAAAATCTTGTGATTGAAACAGTTCGTCAACTTCCTTGGTTACCGCTTCAGACACTTGTTCTTCGTCAGTGAGTACCGGTCTTTGCGCTTGAACAGTGGAAGAAACGGTCACCATGAGTATTAGAAAGAAATAATGTTTGATTAGGTTCATGGTGGTGCTATTATATACGTGTTATTTCAGAAACCACAATTTTTCCTTCTGTAATATTCTTCGTCGTTGTTCCATTGTTTCCTATAAAATTGAAAGTTCCTCTCAATTCATCTGTAGTTAAATCACCAGTAGTAAGATCCATGGTTCCTGAATCGGAATGGAAGTTGTCTAGTATCGGGTCTGCTCCTCCTGTTTCGTAGGTCAACCAAGACTCCGTCAGGGTAAATCCGCTACGTTGCGCAGGGTAATTCCCAACAGATGCGGGCATGTGCAACTCCAACACTTCAACACCATCTTTCGTGGCATAGACGTCGATATAGTGTCCTCCTGCAACTGGATTAGTGTATAGCGTTGCTGTTGTTTCGTCGGCTGTTATCAAAACACCGTCAAGTTTGAATGTTGTTTTGTCTGTCGCCGCTGGCGTTCCGGAATTGGGATCTTTGGAGTCGCTGCTGCAAGAAGCATTAATGAAAGTACGAGTGCTTTTACTAGAATAGAAGTTGTTTTCATGACTTTTTGATTTATATTATTTTACAATACAAATCTGCGTCAAATGAAAAAACATAACAATACGAAGAAATACGTATATTTTAGAAAGTGATGTTCGGAACCTTTTCTTGAAGTTTTGCCATCCTTTGATGCAATTGCTTCAAAAACACTTGATGGTTTTGAGAATCCGGGTGAAAAGGTTTGTGTGCTAATGCTTTTTGAATGGTTGCCACTTCATTCATTATCTGAGTGCTATCGACAGTTATATTGCTTTCAACAAAGCGTTCCCAAATATAATCGATGGCTGTTTGATTCGGATGAATCATATCTTCAGCATAAAAACGATAATCACGCAATTCGTCCATCATGATTTCGTAGGAAGGAAAATAGTTGACGGTTGACGGTTGATGGTTAATGGTTTGATGAATTCCGATAATTAGATTGGCTTTACTTTGTTGGTTTTGGATAAATCCATCTTTCAGGTGACGAACTGGCGACAAAGTCAAGATGATATTTACTTTTGGATTTAACTTGAGAAGCAAACTGATGGTATCTATAATAGCGGCTTCAATTTGTGCGGCTGTCAACAGTTCTTTATCAAACTGAGCTTGTGGCACTTTATGGCAATTAGCCACGATTTTTTGCGAAGTTTTTTCTTTGTAAACCCAAGCCGTTCCATAGGTAATGATAAGGTGAGATGCCGCTTTGATTTGCGATTTTAGATCAATTAGACTTTGATTTAAATTCTGCAGCAAATCTTCTTTATTACTATGGCTCAAATCCGAATGAACGTCGAAACAATGCCAGCGTTCGTTGTGAAAAAAGAGTTCACTTTCTACAAAAAAGTCTTCCTCAATGGCTCTTCGTATGATTGTATGAATCGCTAATGGATGGAACAGAATACCAAACGGATTGACGGTATTTTGGAATTTATAATAGTTGAATTTCTCGGCAATATTCACTGCAAAGCAAGATCCTATCGAAATGACGGTGGAGTCATAATTAATCGGATGCGTGTTTTTCGGAATTCCTATTTGAGTTCTAAATTGCATTGGCAAATTTGTTCAAAAAATATAAGTACAAAAAGCAAAAACCCAAACAATACAATTTGTTTGGGTCTTACTATTATTAATCATACCAATTACTATTCATAAAAATAATTGATTTCTATGTCAGTGTCAGTAGCCTTCAATGGAAAATTCTTTTCTGTATAAAGTAGGTCGAAATTATTTTCCGGCACATCTCCAATAGTTACAGTAACAATATTATTGTTTATTCCTCGCGCTTTTCCTCCTACAAAGGAGATCTTATCTAATCCTACAACATTTTTTAGCAAATAATTACTACTGTCATAAGTGTATGATTGTGAAGGGCCACCACCGTCGAAAAAGTCAATTTGCGTCACTTCTCCGTTGCCAAAATAAATTTCTGACGTCCCATCTGGTGTTTCTTGACCACTTGAATTTACTGTAAATCTGGTTACAGAAATCGTTCCCTCATTGTGAACATAACTTTCCTTATAACCGACGTTACCGATGAGATCGGAAGCGATATACGTAACTAGTTTGTTTATAGCATTGTAAACATAAATCTCTCTTACTAGCACAACATTACTGCTGTTTTTCTTTTCAATTTTTGTAATTAAATTAATAGTGTATGTATACTCTTTAGTTTCAATGACTCCTAGTGAATCCGTAATTACTTCTTTTACAATTTTCTTTCTACGATCAAACGTATAAACCGTGCTTTGATCAGAACTATTAGTCCCAGGATAGCTTTCAATAACCCTAGTTGGTAATATATCTTCTTCATCAACCGTAAGTTCGTCTACTAAAGTGTACGGCAGATTTAAGAACACACCATTTGTAATCACCTTTTCTTCCAATACTGCAGGAGTAGTGTCTGTATACCGTGTACCTATAAATCTAAAAGTACCTGAGATTCTATTGTTTACACGATCAATGCCCAAAATCACTACTTCTGAAAGATCACTAGGTCCCGACAGGGAAGCAACATATGAATCAGTTCCGATTCCCTCGTTATACTCCAATGAAAAACCAGGGAAATTTGCACCTAAAGTTTCAACACTGTATGTTCCTAGTATTGGATCTCCAGGCAAACTAATTTCAATATAGGTTCCATCTTCACTAACTGCTTTTAGTGACATGCCAGTCGAACTTACTTCTACTTCAGATGTTACTGATTCAAAAGTTTGGTCATCAAACTCTGCAGTTACATTTCCAGGAGGTGGCACCGGATCTGGATCTTCTACTGGTATTTCCACGCATGAAGTGAATAAACCTATTGAAACAAAGAATATTAATAATAAATTTTTCATGAGTATCTTTTTGATTTTGAATTATTTTGAAACAAATAAACTCAAAAAAAATGTTAATTAAAAAAAAAACGAGACTTAATTTACAAAATCACTAGCCTTGTTTAGGGCTTCCGTAATTCCTGCAATATTTTTGCCTCCGGCAGTAGCAAAGAAAGGTTGACCACCGCCCCCACCTTGAATG
>JBIKRP010000095.1:0-6987 GCA_044349145.1 Flavobacterium sp. | reverse complement strand
ATTTCATTTCGAGAAAGAATATTTTAATTTGTTAAATAGAATAGAAACGATTGAAAATCAATTAAAAGATGGGAGAAAATAAAAATATATTAATTGTTGCGCCACATTGTGATGATGAAATCTTGGGTTGCGGCGGCACTATTTCCAAATATGTTTCGAACGGACATGCGGTTTATGTTGCCATAGTCACTAATGGACATATCGGTGCACCAGAATTGTTTTCGAAGGAAGGAACCGAAAAAGTGCGTTCGGAAGCTTTGGCAGCGCATAAGATTTTAGGAGTAAAAGATACTTTCTTTTTAGATTTTCCTGCACCAAGACTCGATACCATTCCTTCTTATCAATTATCGAATGTGATTGCTAAAATCATTAATGAAAAGAAGATCGAAGTGCTTTATTTGCCACATCGAGGAGACATTCACAAAGACCATCGAATTACGTATGAAGCGGCTTTAGTGGCGGCTCGTCCGATTAATAATTGTCCAGTTAAGAAGATTCTTTCGTACGAAACCTTGTCAGAAACCGAATGGGCGCCGCCTTTTGGTGACGATGCCTTTATTCCAACTATTTTTGAAAATATTGAAGGGCATCTCGAAAAAAAATTAGAAGCATTTAAATGTTTTTCGACCCAAATCAAAGAATTTCCGCACCCGCGTTCCCTTAAAAACATCGAGATATTATCCAATTTTCGCGGTGCAACGGTTGGGAAAATCAATGTGGAGAGCTTCATGCTGATTCGAGAGATTATCTAATAAGACTAAGTGCTTTACCTATAAAAAAACAATTATGAAAATTTTGATTACAGGAGTTGGTGGGCCAACGCCAAGAAGTTTTGCCATTTCACTGAAGAAGTACTCTTTTTATAAAAGATTTGAGCTGATAGGAACCGATATTAATCCACTTTCGATTGGATTATACCAGAATGAATTGTTCAATAAAACTTATGTAATTCCCTCGGCGACTAGTCCAAATTACTGGAGTGCTATCGAAACAATTATCAAAGAAAACAACATTGATATTGCCATTATTCTTCCAGAACTTGAAGTCATGGAATGGAGCAAAAGAAAAGAAACACAAGCCTTGCCATGCAAAGCGTTAATCCCGGATTGGTCGATGGCGGATTTGCTCGTTGATAAATCTAAAATGACAGAGATTCTGAAAGATTTAGATATTGTTCCACCGTCTGTTACTTTCAATAGAGATCATCAAAATCTAAAAGAAGTTTTCGATGTTTTGAAAGGTAATTTTTGGGTGAGAAGTACCAGTGGAACCAGCGGATTGGGATCACTAAAAGTAGAAGATGAAGATTCTTTGAAGAATTGGATTCAAATCAATCCAAATGTACAGCAGTTTATTGCCAGTAAATTTTTACCGGGTAGAAATTTAGCGTGTAAAATGCTTTATTTTAATGGGAAGTTATTGCGAACAGCTACTGCAGAGCGCGTCAATTATATTATGGCCAAAGTGGCGCCGTCTGGAATTACCGGAAATACCTCTTTTGGGCGATTGTTGAATGAGCCGCATTTGGTTGACGAATCCAAACGCGCGATGGACTTTCTTTTCAAGCACACTGGCGCAAAGCAGCATGGTTTTTTTACGGTAGATTTTAAAGAAGATGAAAATGGAAAACCTTATATCACTGAGATAAACGTTAGACACGTAGCCTTTACCCAGTGTTTTGCTGCTGCCGGAGCAAATTTTGCTTCGGACACGGTGCGACTATTGAGCGAAGATTCTGAGTTCGACTTCGACTATAAAATGTATGAGTTTGAAAAAGACCTGATTTTCCTTAGAGATGTTGACTCGGTTCCGATCTTAATGAAGGAAAAAGAGTTGTTGCAGAAACTACTCTAATTCAAGCATTCATTCTAATAACAGCGGAAACATAAGATCTTATCTATGTATCCGAACGAAAATAAAAAAACTATTTAGTGAAGCGACTTTTTGATATCATTTTTTCAATTGTTTCACTGCTGCTTTTGAGTTGGCTGATTTTGATTTGTTTTATTATTGCTTCCATTGAAACCCAGTCGAACGGTTTTTTTGTGCAGACTAGAGTGGGACAGTGGGGTAAGTTGTTTAAGATTTTTAAAATCAAGACAATCCATCCAAAAACAAATAAAACGACCTTTTTTGGTCAATACTTTAGACAGTACAAGTTAGATGAAATCACCCAGTTTTTTAATGTTCTGCTTGGTGACATGTCGATTGTCGGTCCACGCCCTGATGTTGAAGGTTACTACGATTTATTGCAAGGAGAAGATCGAAAAGTCCTTGCGTTAAAACCGGGAATTACCAGCGAAGCATCAATTAAGTATCGGAATGAAGATAGGGTATTAAGTCAGCAGAAAAATCCACTTGAATACAACGACAAAGTCATCTTTCCCGATAAAGTAAAAATGAATTTGGCCTATTTGCACCATCATACTTTTGCTGGTGATTTGAAGATTATATTTCGAACAATATTTGGTACTTCATAAAACATAAACATAGGATAGTATTGTGGGTTATTCTATCTTTACAACCCAAAATGATTAAAAAAAATGATGGAAACTAAAATTTGGCTTTCTTCTCCGCACATGGGTGGAAATGAACTCAAGTACATACATGAAGCGTTCGATACCAATTGGGTTGCTCCGTTAGGTCCCAATGTTTCTGGCTTTGAAAATGATTTAGAAGCCTACATTGGTGCAGAAAAGAGCGTTGCAGCTCTAAGTTCAGGAACTGCCGCTATTCATTTGGGTTTGGTATTATTAGATGTGCAGGCCGGTGATGAGGTAATTTGTCAGAGTTTCACCTTTTCAGCGTCGGCCAATCCAATTTTATATCAGGGCGCTCATCCTATTTTTGTTGATAGCGAAAAAGACACCTGGAATATGTGTCCAGTTGCTTTAGAGGAAGCTATTGTTGATCGAATAAAAAAAGGAAAAAAGCCCAAAGCAATTATTGCGGTTCATTTATACGGGATGCCTTTCAAAGTTGATGAAATAAAGACCGTTGCAGTCCAATATGGGATTCCGATTTTGGAGGATAGTGCGGAGGCTTTGGGGAGCAAATATAAGAATCAAAAATGTGGTACTTTTGGGGATATTGGCGTGCTTTCCTTTAATGGGAATAAGATCATCACTACTTCTGGAGGCGGTGCATTAGTTGCCAGTACTGCAGCATTGAAGGACAAGGCGATCTTCTTTGCCACACAATCAAGAGATCACGCACCACATTACCAACATTCAGAAATAGGTTACAATTATCGTTTGAGTAATATATGCGCTGGTATTGGTAGAGGTCAGATGGAAATTCTAGATCAGCATGTTGCGCTGAGAAGAAGTATGCATGATTTTTATGTTGATTATTTCAAGGATATCAATGGCGTTACTGTTTTTGAAGAACCGACATCGGACTTCTTTTCGAATCATTGGCTTTCTGCTATTTTGGTGGATCCGTCAAAAACAAATGGCAAGACAAGAGAAGATTTAAGGATGGCATTAGAACAAAAAAACATCGAAAGTCGTCCATTATGGAAGCCCATGCATATGCAGCCGATTTTTGCGGATTGTCCTTATTACGGCAAAGATGTGGCGGAGCAATTATTTGAATATGGTTTGTGCCTGCCGTCTGGGTCGAACTTAAGTCACGTCGACAGAATAAGAATCAAAAATGAATTTGATGATTTTTTCAGATAATTTATTACAATAACGAGTTGGTTTTATTATAAAATGTTATTTTTATCATAACTATTGATAGTCAAAAATGAGTAATTCTATTTTTCAAATAGTAAAAAGCAGTGTTCTTGGCAAGCGATTCCATAATCTTGGTTACTTACCACGGTGGATTATTTTTGCTATCGATGTTTTTATCGTATTTCTGGCATGTATTATTACTTACGTCATCGTTTATAGCTTATCCAAACTACAATACAATTATTTTGGCATGGCTACCCGTTATGGATTGATTATCCTCATTAACGCAATATTCTTTTTGGTTTATAGAACATATTCCGGCATCATCAGGCATTCTACCTTTATAGATGGAGTGAAACTACTGATATCGACAACGACCTCCTATATTTTTTTATTAATTATCAATTTTTCCTGCAAGATATTTTTTAACAAAATTGTTTTCGTCACCACGGGTTTGTTTATAAGCTACGTACTTTCCTTTTTGTTGCTTTTTTTGTTTCGTATTCTGATCAAATATATTTTTGAGAAATACATGCATGTTGAGGATAAGAAGAAACTAATAAACGCAGTGATTTATGGTTCAGATGCCAATGCTATTTCTGTTGCGAACGCATTAAAAACAGAAACACCAAGCAGATTCAAGTTACGTGGATTTATTGATAAATTCAATCAGAATAAGACCTCAAAGAGTATCTTAAATTTGCCGATAATCAATCAGAATAAGAAAATTTCGGTCATACTGCGATCATTAAAGGCCGATGCCTTGATTATTGCTGAAAAGAGTTTGAGCAAAGACGAGACGATTGCAATTGTTGAAGAATGTCTTGAGTTTAACTTCAAAGTTTTCACTGTTCCGCTCATTACGGATTGGGAAGATGAAAAGCAAATCTCTAATAAAGTTAAAAGTTTCGAAATAGAAGATTTATTAGATCGAAAGCCAATTGTTTTAGATACCCGAGGGATTTCAAGTCAACTAGAAGGAAAAGTGGTTATGATTACTGGTGCGGCGGGTTCAATTGGCAGTGAAATCACGCGACAAGTTTTATCTTTTAAGCCAAGGAAACTCATTATTTTGGATCAAGCAGAAACTCCTCTGCATAATTTGAGCCTTGAGATTAAGCCTATCGTTAATAAAGTAAGTTTGCGCTCTGTGTTGGCAGATGTTAGAAATATTGATGCACTTGAAAGAGTTTTTGAGAAGTATCAACCTGATGTGGTATACCATGCGGCGGCGTATAAGCATGTACCTTTGATGGAGGAAAATCCATCGCAGGCTATCTACACGAATGTCTTAGGGACGAAAAATCTGGCAGACTTATCATTGAAATATGGAGTGGAAAGGTTCGTGATGGTTTCTACAGATAAAGCAGTAAACCCTAGTAGTGTCATGGGGGCAAGCAAACGCATAGCAGAAAAGTATGTTCAGACTTTGAATGACGCAGTCAATGTTGCTACCAAAGACATGAATACCAAGTTCATCACCACACGTTTTGGAAATGTATTGGGTTCTAATGGATCCATCGTGCCCTTGTTTTCTAAACAAATTTTAGAAGGCGGACCGCTTACCATTACGCACCCTGACATCATTCGGTATTTTATGACTATTCCTGAAGCTTGTCAACTTGTTTTGGAGGCGGGAGCCATGGGTAAAGGAGGTGAGATTTTTATTTTCGACATGGGACAGCCTGTGAAGATCATTGACTTAGCAAAAAAAATGATTCGACTAGCAGGATTTGTACCATATAAAGATATCGACATAAAAATTATTGGATTGCGTCCTGGAGAGAAATTGTACGAAGAATTATTGAATGATTCTTCAAAAACGCTGGCTACGCATCATGACAAAATTATGATTGCACAAGAAATACAAGAAGATTACAACGAAATTCAAATCAGTACCATAAAGCTCTTGGATAATATTGAGAAAAGTTCCAATGAAGAAATTGTATTGGCTATGAAAAAGATTGTGCCGGAATTCAAAAGTATGAATTCGGTATTTGAAACATTAGACATTTGATTATTGTTTCTAAAGTATCCAAAAACGATCTTTTGATTAGCATTTTAAACGTTAAATACTATATTTGCACCATATTTTGTCAACTATGAAAATTTCTTTAGGAAACGTCTTGCTTATTATCTTATCAATAAGTTTGTTTTATTCATGTGCTTCTAAGAAGGATTTGATTTATCTGCAAGGGATTGAAAATCAAAAGAGTTATGATTCTTCGCTACGTTATGAAATCAAATTGCAACCAGATGATTTGTTGAGTATCGTCGTATCTGCTGAAAATCCTGAAGTGACAACCCCTTTTAATTTGCCTCAAGCGCAAGGGAATGTTGGTACTACATCGACGACGGGAAGAACTTTTTTGATTGACAATGATGGTTTTATTGATTATCCGGTCTTGGGAAAAATCAAATTAGGTGGATTAACACGCACCGAGGCGACGGCTAAGTTAACAGAAATGGTCGGTAATTATATTAATGAACCTTCGATTGCTATGAAGGTCTTAAACTTTAAAATTTCAGTACTCGGAGAAGTCGGAAAACCGGGAACTTTTACAGTTACTGGCGAGAGAATAACCATATTGGAAGCCTTAAGTTTGGCTGGTGATCTGGGTATTTATGGAAAAAGAAAAAATGTTTTGATTATCCATGATGATGAAGGAAAAAAAACTTATACACGCATTGATATGACAGATGCCAATCTCTTAAATTCGCCGCAGTATTATTTAGCTCAAAATGATGTGATTGTTGTTGAAGCCAATCGCACCAAGTTAAATAGTTCTGTAGTTGGCCCCAACATTGCTATTTGGTTGACTAGTGTCTCACTAGTTTTGACTTTACTTATATTCTTGAGAACAAACTAAAAGCGTACAATAAAAATGATAGAAAACAATTCATTTAGAAATTCTAATCAGGAAGATTCTTTTGATTTTAGAGAGATGGTTGACTCCTATGTTGTGCAATGGAAATGGTTTGTTTTCGGAGTCTTTGTTTGTTTTGTTTTTGCAACATTGTACTTGCGCTACGTGATACCAATCTATAGCGCAACGGCAACTATTTTGGTGAAAGATGAAAAAAAAGGTGGACTGCAATCAGAGTTAGCTGCTTTTTCAGATTTAGGAATTGGTAATGGGGTAAAAAGCAATGTTGACAATGAGATTGAAGTCATAAAGTCTAGAAGAATTATCAAAAAAACGGTAAAAGATTTAGCTTTTAATGTTACCTACATCACTCAAGGAAGGGTTAAAGCTTTTGAACAATACAGGGACAAACCAATAGAATTTACTTTTTACGATACTTC
>JBIKRP010000425.1:0-6999 GCA_044349145.1 Flavobacterium sp. | reverse complement strand
GCTTTCTAAGTCAGCACCAGAAACTGTAAATGTTGTTGGTGTTGTAGAAGCAGTTCCATAAACCGTATCCACCGCTGATAATGTTCCAGTTGCAGTAATCGCAGCAGGAGACATCAAAGTAAATGGCGTAAGATCCATAGTAATTATTCCAGCACCAGAAGCAGTAGTCCAGTTAGCTGAGTTTGTTACTTGTGCTTTGTATGCACTGAAAGTCAATTGGTTATTTCTCAAACCTGTATATTGACCTCTTGAAGCGTTACTCGCTAAAGCAATATTGCTTGTTGAAGCTGATAACTCAGACGGTAAATAAGAGTTGGTTGTTGTACCAGCTCCTGTCGTTTGCCAAGAAGTTAATAAGCTTGTTCCTTGCGCATACAATCCGAAAAGCACGGTACCGTTGAAAGTTGTGGTTGCAGTAACTCCTGCAAAATCAGGGCTAACTCCAGAAGTAGCTGGACCTTGATAAGCAAAAATATTATCACCACTTGCAGACAATCCGCTTAAGTTTCCTGAAACAATTGTTCCTAAACTAGTAATACCAGCAGAAGTGTTATCGGTAATTGAGATTACAGTTCCAGCAGGAATTACACCGCTTTGGTTTTTCCAGATAATAAAGTTTTCACTTCCTCTGGCGTTTAAAGCCAAATTAGCTGAACCGTTAGATAAGAAAGCATTGTCAGTAAATTTGATTAATGTTCCTTCTGTAATGTCAACCCATGTTACAAAAGTAAAAGTATCAGGAGCGTTCAATTGGAAACCAATTATTGACAAATCACCAACTGCAAACACAGTAGCAGCAGCTGTAATGTTAGCGGTCAAACCTGTTGGTTGTGTCAAAGTATAATTGGCTGCAGCAGCACCACCTAATGTAGATGTTGATGTGACTGCAATTCCAGTCCCTATTGCTGAAGTAGCAAAAGTACCCGTTCCTACTAAAGTCACAACATCTGGAGAAATAATACCTTGAAGAAGTCCATTTACAATCGCATTGGTATTCCCGTCAAATGGTTTGTTTAATGCAGAAGCACTACTCAATGTTAAAGTAGCTGGAGTAATATCACCTGTCACGCCTGTTGGTTGTGTCAAAGTGTAATTAGTAGCATCAACACCTGAGATAGTATATCCTGAAACATTGATTGGTTTTGCAGTTCCTGCAGCAGCAGTTGCAAAAAATACTACTGGAGTTCCAGCTAAGGTAACTACATCACCCAATTCAACACCTGAAAGTGTACCTGTTCCTATTACTGAAGCAGCAACCGTACCGTCATATACTTTGTTTCCTCCTAATAGACCTGAAATAGTCAATGCTTTTGGAGTAATATCAGCGCTCAATCCTGTTGGTTGTGCGTTGATAGAATAATTAGCAGCTTGTGTACCAGCCAATGTGATGTTTGCAGTTATAGCAATGGCAGTTCCTACATTTTTAGTAGCAAAAGTTCCTGCTCCAACAGCGGTTACATCATCAAGACCAATAACACCATCCAATGAAGCACCGTTAACTGTCGCAACAGTTGTTCCATCATATACTTTGTTTGCACCAGCAGCACCAAGAACATTTAACCCTAGAGGTGTAATGTTAGCAGTTAAACCTGTTGGTTGTGTCAAAGTGTAGTTCGCAGCTTGTGCACCTCCTAAAGTAGAGAATGAAGTTACATTGATCCCATTCGCAGCATCTTGAGAATCAAAAAGACCCAATCCGCTGAAAGTAACAACATCAGCACCAACGATTCCATTTAATGTACCAGAAATAGTAGCATTTGTATTTCCGTCATACACTTTGTTATCAGCTGTTGCTGTAGCAGTAAGTGCTTTTGGAGTTACATTCAAATTCTGATCTACTGGAGTTGCAGAATCATAAATAGCATCACCCGCTTGAATTGCGGTAATAAGTGTAGATCCAACGCCTACAACAGTTACGACATTTCCTGCAACAGTAGCGACGTTTGTATTAGAACTTTGATAGATCACAGTCAAACCTGAATCAGAAGTAGCAGTCAAGTTGAATGTACCACTTCCGTATTCTACATCCGCTAAAGCATTAAAAGTAATTACTTGTGGCAATAAAGCAGCAGCAGTAATGTTTGCTGTTAAGCCAACTGGTTGTAATAAACTATAGTTTAAGATATCTGCACCAACAAGTGTACTTGTTGAAGTAACAGCAATACCTACACCTACAGCAGAAGTAGCGAAAGTTCCTGTTCCAACTAAAGTTACATCGTCTGGAGCAACAACACCAACTAATGTTCCTGTGATTGTTGCAGCAGTATTACCATCAAAAACTTTGTTTTGTGCCGTTGCACTTGCGATAGTTAATTGTTTTGGAGTAATGTCAGCAGTTAAACCTGTAGCATCGATAAGGTTATAGTTAGCAAAATCAGCACCTGAAAGTGTTGAATTTGAAGTCACCGGAATAGCAGTTCCAACACCTGGACTATCGAAAGCAGCGCTTGTTGAATTCAAAGTTACATCGTCTGGAGCAATTACACCTGTTAATGTACCTGAAATCGTAGCACTTGTAGTTCCATCGTAAGCTTTATTATTCGCAGCAGCACCAGCAATTGTCAAATCTTTTGCAGTGATGTCAGCAGTCAAACCTGTTGGTTGCGTAAGTGTATAACTAGAAGCATTAGTTCCGCTTAAGGTTAATGCAGCAGTAACTGGTTTTGCAGTTCCTACATTAAAATCATCAAATGAACCACCACCAGAAACAGTGATTACATCTCCATTTACAGTACTTGAAAGCACCACACCAGAAATAGTAGCTGTCGTTGTTCTGTCGTATATTTTGTTGTCAGCAACCGCTCCAGTAGTTGTAAGTGCCAATGGACTTACCGTACTTGCAGTTGTCGCAACATTAACAGAAGTAGCAGGAGAAGAAACACAAGTGATGTTTCCTGAATACGTTCCAGCTAAAGTAGTTGCAGCCAAACGAACGTAAATAGTTGTTGAAGCAACTGAACCAGCAGTTTGAGTTAAAGTTTGTGAAGTAGCATAACCACTTGCGCCACCTACTGTTTGAGAAATTTCAAATCCAGCTGGAGCAGTCAAAACGATATCTGTACTTAAGTTATTTCCAGAAACTGTAAAAGTACCAGGAGTTGCAGAAGCAGTTCCATAAGTAGTATTTACAGCCGCAGGAGAACCAGCGGTTGCAATAAGTGGTGCATTAGCAGCAATTGGAGCAAAGGCGATCCCTCTAAAGAAAGTATTGGTTGGAGCGGTTACAATGGTTGAAATTGTTCCAGCAATTGTTGCATTAAATGCAGTAGCGTCTGTCAATTTTAAAATGGCCGTTGTAGTTGTTACATATAAATCTACACTCGAACCATTATTGGCAGCAGCAATTCCAAAAATCGCAACAACATTTGTAACGCTTCCTCTCGCGGTCCAAGTTGCTCCGTTATCTGTTGAAGACCATTTATAAATTCCAGCTGTGGTCTCACCAACCGCATAACAGTTCCAGTTAGAACCTCCTCTGTTAACCATTTGGTATGCATAAAGTCCGTTTTGTGGGACATTAATTACGCTTGTTTGACCAGTAGTTGTTGGAACTCCAGTACCCACTTTGTAAATACCTTGGGTTCCTGAACCTGTACTTACGTATAATTGGTTGTTAAAAATGTTAACTGTTCTTAGATTAGTTGGAGCAGAAGAGATTGTAGTTGGTGTTACAGGAGTTGTATTCCCTTGGTGAAGCAAAGAAGTTACACCTACTCCATTTCCAGCAGTCCAATATCTTGAACCGTCAGTAGTAACTACTGATCTAAATCCAGAACTGTGTATTGTACTCGTAAGAACACTTGTAGCGACCGTACCAGCACTATTCACACGAGCAATAACTCTTGGAATTCCTGCAGTGCTATTAACAGAAGCTTGTCCAACAACAGCATCATAACCTCCAACAGTCAAATACTGACCATCCGTTGATAAAGCCAATTGACCTTCTGAAGTAGCAGTACCGCTACTCAAAATTCTATTTACATTACCACTAGTAGTTGAAGGTAACGCCACACTAATTCCAGCGCTTCCTGTAGTCGTATATTCATTTAAGAAAATTGGATTCGCAGCATTCGTTAAGGCAGCTGCACCAGTTCCAATTCTTGTGACAACAAGGTTACCAGGAGTAAAAGTTTGAGCTGCTGTCTTAAGAGCCATTCCAAAAAACAGTACCACAGTCAAAAATCCAATTGTATTAACTCTACTTCTGTTCATCGAGCTAAGGCTAGCCAGCCCGAAAACTGAGACACAGGTCTTTTGGATAAATCCAAATAGAGAGTAAAAAAAAGTAGAAAAATAGGCTTCCAAAAAGGAGGCATTTTCTACTTTGGCGTACGATTTTGAGTTCCCACCCAAACCGTTTTCAGTAATTTCTTCGGTCTCTTTCTTTCGAAACATCGAAGACAATTTACTGACCAAATCGTGTAAGATTGATTTCATAAATTAATTAATTATTTAATTGTTTTGAGTGGTAAAATTATCGTCTAAGTTGCCTAACGCAGTGAAGTAAAAGTTATCAATAAGTTAACAAAAAACGACCAATCACTTGGTCGTTTTTTTAATGCATTTCGTCGATTATTTTGCCAAAACGCAACATAGTAAAACTCAATTTTAATTACTATATTTCTTACTAATTTTTTGATTGTCAGTTAATTCTATTGATATAAGTAAAACAGAACTTGAAGTAAAATCTTTCAAGGTAAATTCACTCGAATTGAGGTCTCCTTGTGACCACAACAGCCTTCCAAGCACATCAAAAACTTGAATATTTTTCATTTTCTTAACACCAGAATTTACATTGATTTTTTCCTCCGAATTTTTATAAAAAACAATCGAATTTGAGTTCAAATCTGATTCAGAATTTCCCAAAGTTGAAGTCGTAAATCTTAAAACAAATCGAGAATCAAATGTGCCAATTTCGCTTGTAAAAAAATATGAGCTTTCCTTTAAGTTGTGAATTACATTCAACATCGTATCCTCGATAAAAACATCGTAATTTTCAAAAAAACCATCAAAGTCTGACAAATTAATTTCGAATGCTGAAGCTGCTGTCGTCTTGTAACCTAATCTTATTTGATCATCCAAATTAAAATCTAGACTTCTCCCCTGAATCGCTAAGTTCTTAGTATCTAAAATAGAATAAAAACTAGCCGAATTTCCCGCTTCTAAAACTTCGCCATCGAAACCATTGTCCAAGCCATCGGTTGCGTTTTCTATATAACCAACTAAAATTTGTTTGTAAGCACCTTCATTGTTTTTTAATTCCAACCAAACGCGATTGCGATCTAGACCTTCGCTATTGTTTAATCTAAAAAATTGCGAATTGCTTCCAATTTCTCGCATCGCATTAGTAAAGGTCGCACTGGTCGTTCCTTCGATTACTCCTTTTATCATAAAAGCCTGACCAGCTGCAATCATACCATTTGGAGTATTATGGTTAGCGCCCGGAACTGGAGTTCCAGCTTCTATCCCGCCTGAAAAATTATATACCGCGTAATCACTAAACACATAGTTATTTGCAGTAATTGGCGTATTGTGGGTCCAAAAATAAAGCGTTGTCCCATTTGCAGACCCAACTCCAAAAGCACTTGTGTTGCCTTCAATAAATTCCCTAGCACTAATAGCACTTGGATATGGATTACCAATACAATTCAAATCGTTAGCACCATTCTTTACAATATCAACTGTGTAGTCACCGTTGTTTGGAACACCAATAAAAGAAGCTGGAAAAATGGCTGGCGTTACCGGATCGAAGGTTTGTGGTGCACGAATAATATATCCTTTGCCAATATCCATTGGAGTTAAGGCTGGAGCAGTGACTGCATTCCAATTGTAAATCGTGGTGTTAAACCAAAAATACTTGTCAACTAAAGTTAATGGAGAAAGATTGGCTAAAATTTGAAGATCTACTGGTGAAGACCAATAGGTATAATCAAACTTCCTAACAGGCGTTGTATTTCTTTTGTAGGTAATGGCTCCAACATTTGTGGTGTTATTCACTTGTACCAAACTTGAATTATTTTCAAAAGTCAATGAACCACCAGAAATTGTCAAACCATTCTCAATAATTAAATTATGATTTGGATAAGTTACTGAATTTCCAAAAACCACATTTCCTGAAGTGATTTGTACTGAACAGGCATTTAAATCACCCGTTGAATTATAATTCCCAGCAAAGATTGCAGCTGATCCAGAAGTGGGCGGCCCATTTGACCAAACTGCACCATTCCATGTTGTCGAATCATAGGTAACTGTAATTACATTACTAAATGCCTCACAAATGCCATTCGCAGCAACCGCTCTGTAATATCTTGTGGCTGTCAAAACGCCCATTTGAGCTGAGGTCAAAGTAGCTGAAGCACTTGCTGGAATATCAATTGGAATTGTAAAAGCAAAATCAGTAGCGTATTGCCATTTTGAAATTGAGGTCGTAAACCCACTAACGGTCAAATCTGAAGGTGCGTTTACACAAACCGACTGATTACCCGTAGCTGTTCCACCAACTGCTGCAGGTTGCGCAATAAATGGACCTGCGAAAGCGCTGATAACTGCAGGCGTACAAGTCCCGCTGACCACCACATAATAATAGTAGGCTTGTCCAGGAATCATACCCACAAAATTCGAAAGTGGTGTATAAGTCGCTGAATTTGTTAGCGGAAGCGTTGTTGCGCCAACGGTACTGGCAACTGTATTTCTCCTCCAAGAATACGATATTCCCGAAGCAGTGGCAGCAACTGTTATTGGTAAGAACGGTTGCCCTTGACAAACGGTTTGTGCTCCTGAAGGTGAAGGCTGAGTACTGATTGCTGGCGCTGTATTTCTTGTAAAAGTATAAGTGGTACTTGATCGCGAGCAGGTCGTAACTGTATTGGTAATTGTATATGTAAATGTAGTAGTAGGACCTAAATAGGGATTGCCAGTACTGTAACTTCCCGTATGCCCGACGGGAGGAGCACTTCCACCTGTCATTGTAAAAGCACCTGTCAAACAGGTTGCTAGATT
>JBIKRP010000094.1:0-7000 GCA_044349145.1 Flavobacterium sp. | reverse complement strand
ACTGAAATGGAAATTCCAACTGAAGAAGTTGTTGAAGCAGCAGCAGCTGAAGCTGAAATGGCATCGAATGACAGTGCACCTTCTGAGGAAACACCACAAGAGGATGTCGCTGTTGCCGCTATTATTGACGTAAACGCTGCAGAAAGTGAAGATGAAACAATTCGTCACGATATTCCAATGCAAGATTACGAAACGCTGTCGATGGATGAATTAGTTGCGGAATTAGAAACGCTAACGTCTTCGGAAAAAGTAATGGCTGTTAAAGATCATGTGGAGGAACTAAAAAACGCTTTTCTTGCGAAATATCATCATTTTATTGATGAGAAAAAAGAGGAGTTTCACGCTGAAAACCCTGATACTACTGAAGATTTCCATTATCATTTTCCATTAAAAACGAAATTTGATCAACTATACAATCAATATAGAGACAGAAAAAGCAAACACTTTAAAAGTCTTGAATCCAATCTCAAAACAAATTTAGAAAATCGTCTTGCCATAGTGGAAGAGTTGAAAAACTTAATTAATCCACAAGAAAATATCAAAGACACTTTAAAGCATTTCAATGATTTAAGAGATCGTTGGAAAGTTGCTGGACCAATTCCAAAAGACAAATACAATCACGTTTGGAATAACTATCATTTTCATGTGGAGAATTTTTACGATTATTTACATTTAGATCGTGAAGCCAGAGATGTCGACTTCAAACATAATCTTGAGCAGAAGCTAAAAATAATTGCACGAGTTGAAGCTTTGGTGCACGAAAACGATCTCAATAAAGCGTTCCGTGAATTGCAAGATTTACACAGAATTTGGAAAGAGGATATTGGACCTGTTTCAAGAGAACATCGCGAAGAAGTTTGGAATAAATTTAGAGATTTGACCAAACAAATGCATGATAAAAGAGAACAACTTTTTGAAAGTCTTCGTGCTGTTGAGCAAGAAAACCTCAATAAGAAAAAAGAAATCATTGCAACAATCGAGGCGCTGGCGCAAGAAAATGTTCATTCTCATGCTGCTTGGACAGCACAAGTGGCTAAAGTTGAAGCAGCTAGAAACGATTTTTTTAGTGCAGGAAAAGTACCTGCTGAAGTCAACGAAGAAACTTGGGCTAACTTCAAAAATGCCGTTCGCAGTTTTAATGTTTTGAAGAACAGCTTCTATAAGGATATCAAAAAAGATCAAAACACCAATCTTAGTTTGAAACAAGCGTTGGTTGCCAAAGCAAAGGAACTGCAAGAAAGCACCGATTTTGCTGTAACAACGCCAATCATGAAGCAAATTCAAGAAGAATGGAAAACGATTGGTCACGTTCCAAGGAAATTTTCGGATGAATTGTGGACAGAATTTAGAGCGGCTTGCAATGTCTATTTTGAGAATCTTAAGGCCCAAAAAAGTCAGGTTAATCCAGAAGAGGCTGAAGCATACGAAAAGAAGAAAGCCTATTTAGATACCATGAGAGCCTTCGAAATGACTGGTGATCATAGAACCGATTTGGATGCGATAAAACTTCACATCGAAAATTGGAAAAGTTGCGGTAAAGTTCCTGAAGGAAAAAGACATATTGAAGGAAAGTTCAATAAGATTTTAGATGTACTTTTCGAAAAATTAAGTTTGAGTAAAAAAGAGTCTGATTTAGTCCGTTTCACAAACAGAGTTGGAAATTTATCAGAAAATAATGATACTCGAAAATTAGAAAGCGAAAAAATCTTCTTGATTCGAAAAATTGAGGAAACACAGCAGGAAATCTTTCAATTAGAGAATAATATTCAGTTTTTTACCAATACAAAAAATGCCAAAAAAGAAAATTCGATTGTATTGGAA
Organism: Flavobacterium sp.; assembly: GCA_044349145.1. Lineage (GTDB taxonomy): Bacteria > Bacteroidota > Bacteroidia > Flavobacteriales > Flavobacteriaceae > Flavobacterium. Next base: position 5,179 of record JBIKRP010000094.1, on the reverse strand, counting down.
GTTCGAAAAAACATCGCTAAGCATAAAGAAAGCCTAGATGTTTTAAAGGAAAAACTAAAGAAATTACGTGAAGTGAAAGCGGAGTAAATCTTTTTATATTTACAAAAAGCCTCGTGGTTAGTAACTGCGAGGCTTTTTTTTTGATTTTCAAAATATGATAATTGTCAGTATTATTTTCAAGACACTCTCCTATTTTTGACTAATCATATTCCAAATGAAATGGCTACTTCTTTAATTCAAAAATACAATGTTCCTGGACCTAGATACACTAGTTATCCAACAGTTCCTTATTGGGATGATGAACATTTTAGTTCAGAAAAATGGATAAAAACTTTAAAGAAATCATTTCTTGAAAGCAATAGCACAGAAGGAATCAGCCTTTATATTCATCTTCCATTTTGTGAGAGCATGTGTACCTTTTGCGGTTGTCATAAACGCATCACCAAAAATCATGACGTAGAACATCCTTATATTGAGGCACTTCTCAAAGAATGGAAGTTATATTGCGCCATTCTAGGTGAAACACCTATTATAAAAGAAATTCATTTAGGTGGAGGAACACCAACTTTCTTCTCAACAAAGAACTTAGAAGATTTAATTAACGGGATTTTTGCCCATGCAAAGAAATCGGACGTGTATGAGTTCAGTTTTGAAGGACATCCCAATAACACTACTCGAGCACATCTGCAAAAGCTTTATGACTTGGGTTTTCGCAGAGTTAGCTTTGGTGTGCAAGACTACTCCGAAACGGTTCAAACTGCCATAAATCGACATCAGTCTTTCCACAATGTTGCGAAAGTAACGTTTTGGGCAAAAGAGATTGGCTATACATCCATCGGACATGATCTCATTTTTGGCTTGCCTTTTCAAAAATTAGAGGATGTGATTGATACCATCGAGAAAACCAAATCACTACAACCCGATCGATTGGCTTTTTACAGTTATGCTCACGTTCCTTGGATTAAAGGCAATGGACAACGTGGATTTAGGGATGAAGATGTGCCGAAAGATGACGCAAAGCGAAAACTGTACGAGGTTGGAAAACAATTACTTTTTGAACATGATTACCATGAAATTGGTATGGATCATTTTGCTTTGAAAACTGACAGTTTATATACTGCATTCAAAAACAATCGATTACACAGAAATTTTATGGGATACAGTGCTTCTAAAACCCAAGTTATGATTGGGCTTGGCGTTTCATCTATCAGTGATAGTTGGTACAGTTTTGCTCAAAATGAAAAGAATTTAGATGATTACTATCAACTTTTGGAATGGGACAAATTGCCTGTTGTGAAAGGACATTTGCTTACAAGAGAAGATCTCATAATTAGAAAACACATCCTAAATCTCATGTGTCAATTTGAAACTTCATGGAGCGACGACGATCATTATTTGGATGAGATTCCGCAAATTGTAGCACATCTACACGAAATGGAAAAAGATGCATTACTAATAATTCTGCCTTCCGGAATTAGGGTTACTGAGAAAGGAAAGCCATTTGTTCGAAATATATGCATGGCTTTTGATGTCAGGCTAAAAAGAAAATTACCCGCAACTTCTCTGTTTTCGATGACCGTATAAAAAATGAATCACGCCAATTAGCGTGATTCATTTTTTTAGTTCTTGATCATTTTGTACAATTCATCTTTTAGATGTAATGACCTTGATTTTAATTCCTTCAAAGCCTCGTCGGTAGCTATTTCAATTCCTGTCTTAATTCTAAGCAATTGATGATCTAACTCATGATAATCATCAAACAGTTTTCTGAAGTGATGATTTTCTGTCTTTAACTGATGTATTTTATCCTGATGCTCAGGAAACTCATGCAATAAATCGTGTTTCTCCATAATAATAAGTAGTTTATAATAATAAAAATTCTAAGGTTTAATGACAATTAGGTTGTTGCTGCACGAAAAGATTCAGATTAGATGGCGAAACGTAAGGAATGCCTAATCCTAATCCTCTAAAAATAAACAAAATACCAATAAGTATTGCAACATAAGGAATAGCTTTTTGAATTTTGCTTCGGAAGGAAATGGTTAAAAATGAATTGACATAAACAACGCTACTCATCATCGGGACCGTTCCCAATCCAAATAAAATCATATAAAATACTCCTAAACTTACACTTTGCATTGCAATAGCCCCAAACAATGCGACGTAAACTAAGCCACAGGGCAGAAATCCATTAAGCAATCCGATTGTAAAAAGTGAAGAATAGCTTCGCTTTTTAAATTGGCTACCCAAAGCAGTTTTAACATACGATATGATACGGTACAGTGGTTTTGAAAAATTATACTTCGCAAAAGTTCGCTCTGGAATTGCAATAATCAAAATCATCATGATGCCAATAAATAAAGAGAGTTCTTGCTGAATCCCGGCAAGGAAAAGTCCTTTGCCCAAAAGTCCAAAAAGGAATCCTATCATCGCATACGCTGTTAAACGCCCTATGTGATAAGTCAGAATTTGTGTGACTTTTTTAGCGGAATTGTCTCTATCAATCGGGAGCATCATGGCAATAGGACCGCACATGCCGATGCAATGCAGACTACTTATTAAACCAAAAATAAATGCCGTATAAATCATATACTTTAATCAATGATTAATTCAGATATAAATCTTCCTTGGTTGTATATAGTTTTCCATCATATTGCCAATCAATAGTAATGTCCCATCGACCGCCTACCAAACTTTTTTTAGGTATGAGCAAAGTGGAATTAGTCAACGAAAGTGGAATTTCGAAGTCCAATTTTTTGTTAGACGGTCGGTATAGAGACACTTTTCCAGTAATTTTATCTGCATTGTAGATCTTCGGAAAAACAATGGTTACTTGACCATTAGATGCAGTGATAGCCGGTTTTTCGGATAAGTCGGCTGCATTTTGAACGCGTACCATTTCCGCACCAAATTTTGCATCTTTCTTATAGTATTCATCAACAACTAACTCGTTATCGTACTTCGAATTACTTTGAACTTTTATAACAAAATAGAGGATAAACGATATAAAAAGTGCGAATGCAATTACGATAGATGTTCCCCAATTTATTCTCATAATTTTATTTTATTTTAATCGAAAGTACGTGGACTCAAGAAATTGGTTCTTGTAGTTTCAATCTTTTTGTTTTTGTTATAGACTTCAATTTCTAATTTCGTTTTGTCACTTTCTAAAATAAACTGATTGATTTCAATGAATAATGTCCCTTCAATCATTCCTTGCTTCATCACTTTTAAATGAGGTTCTCCAACGATTTTTATGTTGCCTTTGATATTGTGCAATACAAAATGAATAGAATCAAAATCTCTCGATGTTTTATTAATTATTTTAAAAGTATAAATGTTGCTTATTTTATCTCCTTTGTGCTGGAATAGTTGCCCTGGCAATCGTAAAATTGTTGTCTCGACTTCTGTTCGCAAGAATAATAGGCCAGTTAAAACGCCTATCAGAATTGCTAACACAGCGGTATAACCTTTCATTCTCGTTGTAAACTTGAACTTCGCTTTCTTTTCAATTTCATCTTCCGAAGCATAGCGAATAAGTCCTTGTGGCAAGCCGACACTATCCATAATCGTATTGCATTCATCAATGCAAGCCGTACAATTGATACATTCTAATTGGACACCATTTCTGATATCAATTCCTGTTGGGCAAACATGAACACATTGCTTGCAATCAATACAATCTCCTTTTCCCGAGGCAGCTCGATCTTCTTGTTTGTTGAACTTTGCACGTCCGAGTTCTTTCTCTCCGCGAACATAATCATAGGCAACGTTGATCGATTTATTATCGAGTAATACGCCTTGCAGTCTACCGTAAGGGCAAGCGATAATGCAAACCTGTTCACGAAACCAAACAAAAACAAAATAGAAAACGCCTGTAAAAATACCGAGTGAAATCAACGTACTCATATGATTTTCAGGACCTTCCTCCACCATATGAATCAATACATCACTACCGATTAAGTATGCTAGAAAAACGTTGGCGATAAAAAACGAAATGATTAAGAACAAAAACCACTTTAAACCTTTCTTTCTTATTTTTTCCGCATTCCATTCTTGTTTAGACAATCTGATTTGAGCGCCACGATCGCCTTCAATCCAGTATTCAATTCGGCGAAAAACCATTTCTAAGAATATGGTTTGTGGACAAATCCATCCGCAGAAAATCCGACCAAAAATGACTGTAAATAATACGACAAAAACGACACCCACAATCATGAAAACCACGAATATGTAGAAATCCTGTGGCCAAAATGGGAATCCAAAAATATTGAATCTACGCTCCAATACATTGAACATCATAAATTGGTTTCCGTTGATCTTTACAAACGGATTGGCTACTAAAACCAATAATAGAAAGTAACTAACCCACTTTCGATAATCGTAAAACTTACCTGATGGTTTTTTCGGAAAAATAAACCTACGATGACCTTCTTCATCGATGGTTCCGATGGTATCTCTAAACGACTCGTCGGGTAAGTTTGCCATGATTTATTTTGCTTGTGTACTATCCACTTTTGTTGTTTCTGCTGTATCAGCTTTCGCTGCTGGGTCAACCCAAATTTCTCCTTCTGGTGCTTTAGGATCTTTAGGATTAGTACCACGTAATGACAAGACGTAGCTCGCTACTTTTTGCATCTCTTTTGGTTTCAGTGTTCCTTTCCATGAAATCATTCCTTTTCCGTCTCTACCACCATGCTCGAGTGTATGAAAAACATTTTTGATTCCACCGCCTAATATCCACTGTTCGTCAGTTAAGTTTGGACCGATTTGACCTCCGCCGTCGGGTCTGTGACAAGCCACGCAGTTTGCTGTAAAAATTGCTTTACCTTCCGCTAAAGATGGCGCGTCGGTCAACAAAGTAACAGATTCTTCATTCATCAAATCTGGCGCAGTCTTCAGATATTCTTCAATATCTACTTTAGCTTGTGCCATTTCTTTTTTGAGTTCCATTTCTTGATTATCAGCGCCCATTATTTCAAATCGAACCAAATAGATTGCGGCAAAGATGATTGTTCCGTAGAACAAATACACCCACCATGGTGGCAACGTATTATCTAATTCGTTGATGCCATCGTAGTCATGGTCTAACAACAATTGCCCTTCATTTTCAATTGGCACTGACCTGGTTAAAAGCTTCATCATATTTTTATACCAGTCGCTATCTTTAATTGAAATC
>JBIKRP010000093.1:0-7031 GCA_044349145.1 Flavobacterium sp. | reverse complement strand
CAGACCTACCTAACAGCTGGATTGGAGAAATTGATGATGTTGGACTCTGGAACCGAGCACTTACACCAACTGAAATTACTAGTTTATACCAAGCAGAAGTAAGTTGTCAATCTTTAGTTATCAATTCAGGAACATTATCTAGTTTCAATCCTCCTGTATATCAAAGTACAGTTACTATTTATCCAAACCCTGCTAACGACCAAATTACTATTGATTGTGGAACATTAGCAAATGTGGTAGGGTATCATATAGAAATCGTGAATACTTTAGGTCAAGTTGTTTTCAATCAACCCATGAATACACAACAATATAATGTTCCACTAAACACTTGGAGTGGCACAGGAGTTTATTTTGTGAAAATTTATGATGCTTCTAATAATTTGTTGAATACCAAAAAAATTATTTTACAATAAAATATATTTAGTTTATCTGAAGAGGATTGATTTAGTTATCAATCCTCTTCTTTTGCAATAAACAGATGTGGTTTCTTTTGGTATTGGTTCATTTTTCAGAATTAATATAAAGGTTTTGAGAGGTTGTCTATTATTCTAATGGATTCAAACTTTATATTTTCTATTGACGAAGAAGTCTGCTAAACCAATATTTAATATGACTGTTAAACAATTGCTTTGATTAGCATTAAAATTTATTGCGAAACCACACCTTCATCCATTCTCTCTTTAAAATTAAAAAAGCTACTTGTTCGGAGAGTTCTACAATATCCGAACCGTCTAACTTTTTGATTTGATCTTCTGGAACGTCTATGATGTAAAGTAGATTCAAGTATTCTGCAAATTTATACTGAATCAACCGGTAGATTTTTTCGTGCAATTGTACCTTTAATTCTTCGGGTTTGGTGCTCAACGGAAAGTCAATTCCTTCGTTGGCCAAATTAAAATCTTTGTTGATTTGCTCAATCAATTTTAGGTATAAGTTCTCCTTTTCTGCTTCTGAAAGCAACGAATCTGAGGATATTGGCGCGATGAAATTCATATAATTATTGACTTACTTTTAGTTTTCTTTTGTCCCAAACAGACACGATTTTTACTAGCAACACATCGCCTCCTGCATAAAAAAACACAGCTCCCAGGGGCGGATTGGCAGCTGGAATTACGCCAAAGGTTTTCGGAATCCAAGTCCAGCACTGAAAATATGTTCCGACCAACTCTATAAAGATAACACAAAGCGCAATGAAATAATAGAGATTTTGCCAGCGTTTTCGTTTCATTAATGCAAAAAATAAAAGTCCAAATACCACGGTGAAAATGTCGCCTAAAAAAACGCCAACCGCGAGAAAAAGGACACTAAAAAAAACAGCAAAGAATTTCCGAAGCAGCTGATCATTTTTTACAGCCCATTGGGTGTGGGCGAAAATATAACCGGATGCATATACAATGGCGTGACCAAAAGGAACATACAACGGAATTAACTCCGTGCGATAATTATACATTCCGAGTAATTTACAAAAAATGAGTTCGCCGATATAGGACAGGAAAACCATCACGATCATCAGCTTTCGCAAATAGATTTCTGCAGAAAAAAATAATAGAAAGAAATAACCAATTGCTGCACCGTTGGTAATCGTTCTCGCATCGAAAAACCGCTGCGTGAATAAAACGGAATCAATTCCTAAGGCTAGGATTGTAAAAACCGTAAAGCCAAAAGCCAAATTCAATTGCGATTTTGGGCTGTAGCTTTGCTCGTTAAAAAAGTAATGATATAATTTGGAATAATTCAATGGAACGTAATTTCGGGAAAAATCAAACTTTTCTGCCCATTAAATTCTCGCCAAACGCGCGCAAAATCGATTTCTTGTCGGGATGAATTTCTAGCTTGTTTAAAGTATCAAAAGCTTTTTGTGTGTATTCTTGAATGGCGTTTTGCGTAGCGGGGGAGGCACCAGTTGCTATAAAAAGTTCCTTTACGGATTCGATTTTCTCAAAGTTATCTTGCGGTTTGATGGAATACAAATGCAGTAACTGTTCCTTTTGATCCAAAGTGGCAAACTCCATCGCCTTCAAATACAAATACGTTTTTTTATTTTCAATAATATCACCGCCAACTTGCTTCCCGAAAGTTTCAGGATTTCCGTAGGCATCTAGATAATCATCTTGCAGTTGAAAAGCAATTCCTAAATGCAGTCCGAAGTCATAAATCAAATGGGCATTTTGCGTTGATGTTTGTGCTATTATCGCACCCATTTTCATCGCGGCGCCCAACAATACGGCGGTTTTATATTGAATCATTTTGAGATACTCGGACAGCGTTACGTCTTCGCGGTTTTCAAAATCAACATCCCATTGTTGTCCTTCGCAGACTTCAAGCGCGGTCTTGCTAAAAAGTTTGGCTAAATCTCGAAAAACCGAAGGTTCATATTGTTCAAAATACTGATACGCCAAAATCAGCATAGCATCTCCAGATAAAATTCCGGTATTCACATCCCATTTTTCATGCACGGTTTCGTTGCCTCGTCGTAGCGGCGCATCGTCCATAATATCATCGTGAATCAAAGAAAAATTATGAAAAACCTCAACCGCTAAAGCCGCGGGCAAAGCTTCTTTATAACTAGCATCAAAAATCTCAGCACTCATCAAAGTCAACACGGGTCGAATTCTTTTTCCGCCCAAACCTAAAATATAAGTCACGGGTTCGTATAAATTTCTTGGTTCTTTATCGTGTTGTTCGGACTTCAGATATTCCAAAACAAATTCTTGATACTGTTGAATTGAATGCATAAAAGGAATTTTCGGCTAATTTACAGTATTCACTTCGGATTACAAATTTCCAATCCTAAGTCAATGTTAAATAAATGCAAATACTTTGGAAACTATTTTGGTGTTAAAAGTTTCCCGCCTACATTTGCCCAGCAATTTGGAATCTTTACGCATCGATTCTAAAAAAAATCAAACAAAATGAAATGCAAAATAATCGCTAAAGCCACCGATATGTTTTTGAGACTGGGTTTCAAAAGTGTGACGATGGATGACATTGCAAACGAAATGAGTATTTCGAAAAAAACCATTTACAAATATTTCGAAAATAAAGAAGTTTTGATTTCAGAAGGCACGATGGTGGTTCATCAAAAAATACACGACACCATCGAAGCGATCGTGGCGCAAAACCACAATGCCATCCAAGAGAATTTTGAGATTCGTAAAATGTTTAAGGAAATGTTTCACTCCTTAGATAATTCTCCAGTTTATCAATTGAAGAAACACTACCCAGAAATTCATGACGCCTTTATGTGTCGCGAAGCCGAAGATTGCAATATGGTATTTCGTCAGAATATAGAAAAAGGTATTCGAGAAGGTTTATATCGTGACCATATCAACATCGATTCTTATGTGAAATTTTATTATACCCTTATCTTTTCTATTAATGAAAACACCAAATCTGAAAAAGAAGTTTTCGAGTTAGAATATGACGCTTTAGAATATCACACGCGCGCCATCGCTACTCCAAAAGGAATTCTTGAATTAGAAAAACATTTACATAACACAACGCCATAATCCATTTATTATGAAAAAAACCTTTAGTCTTCTTTTGTTGATCTTTGCCCTCGCGGCAAAATCGCAAACCAATCCTCAGAGTTATTCGTTTTCGTTGCAACAAGCCATCAGTCATGCTTTGACGAATAACTATCAAGCCATCAACGCCGGTCGTGATATCGCCTCTGCAAAGCAAAAAAAATGGGAAACCACGGCTTCCGGTTTGCCTCAAATTAATGCTAATGTTAACTATTTAAACAATTTTAGAATTCAACAAAACCAAATTACTGTTAATGGGGCGACCACTACATTAGCCTTTGGAAACTTTAATTCCGCCGATGCTAGTTTACAATTGAGTCAATTAATTTTTGATGGATCATACATTGTAGCACTTCAAGCTTCAAAAACGTATTTGAAATACTATGAAAATGCTAAGCAAAAAACCAATACTGAAATTAGAGAAATGGTCATTAATGCTTATGGAAATGTTTTGCTTGCCGACGAAAACGTCGCTATTCTTGAAAAAAATAAGGCCACATTATCCAAGACATTAGCTGATACTCAAGAAATTTACAAAAACGGGTTGATTGAAGAAGAAAATGTAGAGCAATTGCAAATAACGTTGGCATCAATAAACAGTAGTTTAAGTAACACAAAAAGATTGTTAGACATTACAACAAAAATGCTTAAACTAACATTGGGGATTGACATTGATGATGAATTAAAACTTACTGATAAATTAGACGATTTGACTGTTTCTAATTTAGATAAGGCCTTTGGTCAGGGAGAATTTGCAGTGACGAATAACATCAACTACCAAATGGCTTCAAATTTTCAAGAGCAACGAGCTTTAGAATTAAAACTGCAAAAAAGCAAAGCACTTCCAACACTTGGAGCTTCTGTAAACTTTGGATCTAACACTTTCGGAAGTCGATTTACAATGTTTAATAGTGAACAGCAATGGTTCAACTATTCCAATTTAGGCATTGGTTTAAGTGTTCCTTTATTTAGCAGCTTAGGTCGAAGCGCTCGGACACAACAAGCTAAAATTGCATTTGAACAAGCTAAAACGCAACTCACAGAAACCGAGCAAAAACTCAAATTGCAGTACGAAAGTTCCAAAAGCGATTATGAGTTTAGTATCGAAGAATATGCTACTTCCAAATCAAATTTGAATTTGGCGGAACGCATCGAGAAAAAACAACAAATCAAATTTAAAGAAGGATTGTCTTCGAGCTTTGATTTTAGTGAAGCCCAACGACAATTGTATACTGCGCAGCAAAACTATTTACAATCGATGGTAAATGTCATCAACAAAAAAGCTGCATTAGAAAAAATAATAAACAAAAACTAACACCAACGATGAGAAAAACTTTCCTAGTATCCGTTTTATCCATAGCCATTTATTCCTGTGGAAACAAAGAAAACAGCCAATCTATAGATTCATTAATTGATTCCAAAAATGTCAAAGCATTAGTGGAAAAAAAATCGGCTTTGCAAGCTGAAATCACTAAGATTGAAGAAGCATTAGCTACACTCGACACCAAGAAAGAAGAAGCGTTGGTTTCTGTCATGACTTTGAAAGACACGCTTTTTAACCACTATTTAGACATTCAAGGAAACGTAGACACCAAAGAAAATATTATTGTTCAACCGGAGTTCAGCGGGACATTGACTGCATTAACAGTCAAAGCGGGACAAAAAGTAGCCAAAGGTCAAATTTTAGGTCGTATCGATGACGCGGGAATGAGTCAACAATTGGCACAAGTGCAAACGCAATACGAATTGGCAAAGACAACCTACGAAAGACAAAAAAATCTTTGGGATCAAAAAATTGGTTCTGAAATTCAGTATTTGCAGGCACAAACTCAAATGAACAGCCTTCAAAAATCGATTAATCAAATGAAAGCCCAATTGGCCAAAACGGTGATTCGCGCTCCATTTTCCGGCACCATCGACGAGGTTTTCGTAGAAAAAGGACAAGTCGTTGCTCCAGGGCCACAAGGTTTGATGCGTATTGTCAATCTCGGAAATATGTTCGTTTCGACTTCTGTTCCTGAAAGCTATATTGGCAAGTTAAAAGTCGGTACTGAGGTAGACGTTTTCTTGACTTCACTAGGAAAAACATACAAAGGAAAAGTACGTCAAGTGGGTAATTTTATCAATCCAAACAACAGAAGTTTTGGAATTGAAGTAAGCATTCCAAACCCTGAAAATTTACTGCGCCCTAATCAAGTGGCAAAACTTAAAATCATCGATTATGTAAAGAAAGACGCCACAGTAGTTCCGACCAATGTCATTCAAGAAGACGGCAAAGGCAATCACTATGTGTACACTGTTGATAATAGTAACGGAAAAACCGGTACCGCCAAAAAAACGGTTGTAACGCTTGGGCAATCCTCTGATAATGTCACTGAAATTTTAAGCGGCGTATCTGAAGAAGATGTTATTGTTACGGAAGGCGTGAATGCGATTTCGGAAGGAATGAAACTAAATTTCTAATAGGTTGACGGTTGTTGGTTGATGGTTGTCGGTTATAAAGAATCGCAACGTACAACGCACAACTTACAACGCATAACTAATAAATATGAGTCACCAAAGTAAAGAATTCGGCATTTCAAGTTGGGCTGTCGATAATAGAGTTACCGTATATATTTTCACCTTGATGATTGTGATCACGGGATTGATTGCGTATACCACCATGCCGCGTGAAGATTTTCCGGAAATCATTGAAAATAAAGTATATATCTCGTCTGTGTTTCCTGGAAATTCAGCAGAAGACGTAGAGAAATTAATAATCAAACCACTTGAAAAGGAAATCAAAAACATCAGTGGCGTTGAGAAAGTAACAGCTAGTTCCTTTCAAGATTATGGGATGATTATCGCCGAATTTTCGGATAAAGTCGGCATTGAAGAAGCTAAGCAAAAAATAAAAGACAAAGTCGATAACGTAAAAGCTGACACCGACTGGCCCAATTTAGATAACGGCAGTAAAGTTGAGCCAAACGTTTTTGAATTGAATATTTCGGAGGAAGTGCCGATTTTGAATATCAATTTAAAAGGAAATTATACTACGCAACAGCTTAAGAAATACGGAGAAAAATTGCAAGATGATCTTGAAGAAATTCCAGAAGTAAAGAAAGTCGATATTCTTGGCGTGGATGATAAAGAAGTTGAAATTGCTGTCGATATTTACAAAATGACCGCTGCTCAAGTATCTTTTGACGATATTCAAAATGCGGTGAAATATGAAAATATGACGCTTTCTGGTGGGAATTTAATCTCACAAGGTTCCAGAAATAACATTCGAATTGTAGGCGAAATCAAAGATCCAAAAGAGTTAGAAAACATCGTCGTAAAACACAATGGCGGAACGGTTTACCTCAAAGACATTGCGCAAGTTGCTTTTAAGGAAAAAGAAAAAACGACCTACGCTCGCGAAAATCGCGCAGAAGTGGTGATGCTTAACGTGAAAAAACGTTCGGGACAAAACATGATTTCGGCACTTGACCAAGTCAAAGAAAGACTGAAATTGGCTCATGA